>JAMPIM010000010.1 GCA_023662705.1 Candidatus Gastranaerophilales bacterium
AGTTTTTCGTGAGTTTCAGAAATAACTACATCTCCGAAAATCTTACGTTTTCTAGATTCTGACTTGTGTTGAAGCAAGTGGCCAATACCTGCATGTCTTCTTGTGATTTTACCTGTGCCAGTAACTTTGTATCTCTTAGCTGCTGCACGGTGGGTTTTCATTTTTGGCATTTTCTGTCTCCTTTTTATAGGTCTGTAACTAAAAACCGAGCAAGGCATACCATAGCACTATACTTCGGCTATGCATGAATAGTATGATAAAAAAGTTTGGGTGTCAAGAATGTTTAAGATATAATAAGCTTATGAACAATTATTTTGAACTAAAAATTTCTATTAATCCCGAAATCGAAGAAATTATTTCCGATATTTTCTTCTCAAATTTCGACTGTGAAGGCGTAATCTTAGCGGAAGAAGCTTACAAAGACCTGGAGATGACTTCGACAACACGCGGAACACTAAAAGTATTTTTGACTTCATTCCCGCAAAATTTAAAAGAGATTCTTCATACAGAACGCGAAATGCTTAAATCACGCGGGCTGACTGATGAAGAACTCGGAAGCTGGGAAATAACCTTAGATGAGAAAGAAAATCAAGACTGGTCAAAAAAATGGAAAGAAAAATGGACTGTTACACACGTAACTGATAGAATTGCAGTTGTTCCAAGCTGGCTTGAATACACTCCTCTGGAAAACGAAATCACAATTACTCTTGACCCCGGCTGTGCATTCGGAACAGGAACACATCAGACAACCCAGCTTTGTATGAAAGCTATTGAGAAATATCTTCAAAACGGAGATACAATGGCTGATATCGGAACCGGCTCTGGAATTCTTGCGATTTGCGCTAAAAAATTCGGCGCTTCAACCGTTTACGGCTGTGACAACGACGAAACAGTAATTGATGTTTGTATTGAAAACGCAAATATTAATAATGTTGAAGCAAAATTTGAACTCAAAACAGCAGATAAATTAACCGAAAAATATGATTTTATCTGCGCAAATATTCTACACAATGTTCTTGCGGAAATAATGGGCGATCTAAAGAACTTAATGAAACCAAACGCAAAACTTGCGCTAAGCGGTATTCTTGATGAAAAGAAACCTGTTGTTTTAGAAGCAATCGAAAAACATAATCTCAAGATTATAGAAACAATTTACCAAGACCAATGGGTCGCATTTGTAGTAGAAAAATAGGACAAAAAAAAGAGGCTTTCGCCTCTTTTTTTATTATTTTCTTAAGAAATCAGGAATCTGAATTTCTGAGAAATTAGTCATTGTAGGTGCTTTTGGAGCAGCTGTATTATTAAACGCTCCGCTGAAGAATTCAGCTGCACTTATTGAACGACTTTCAACTTTTTCTTCGATAGGCATTTGTGAACGAAGTTCAAATCCTGTAGCAATAACAGTAATCTGGATTTCGCCTTGGATATTATCATCAACCACCGCACCAATGATAACTCTTGCATCATCAAGAACAGCGTCATTAATGATATTAGTAGCATCAGTAACTTCGTGCAATGTCATATCAGGGCCGCCTGTAATATTAACGATAACGCCGCTTGCACCATTGATAGAAGTTTCAAGAAGTTGCGAGTTAATAGCAATCTTAGCTGCTTCAACAGCTCTGCCTTCACCTGTACCTCTACCGATACCCATCAATGCTGAACCTGAAGCCTGCATTACACTCTTAACGTCAGCAAAGTCAACGTTGATCAAGCCAGGAATTGTGATGATATCAGAAATACCTTGAACACCTCTTAGAAGAACTTCATCAACAACGATGAATGATTCTTGAAGAGATACTCTTCTGTCTACAACGTCCAATAATTTATCATTAGGAATAACGATAAGAGCGTCAACAGATTCTCTAAGTTTTTCTAAACCTTGTTGAGCTTGATTAGCTCTGCGTTTTCCTTCAAAAGAGAAAGGTTTTGTAACAACACCGATAGTAAGGATACCTAAATCCTTAGCAATCTTAGCAACGATAGGAGCTGCACCTGTACCGGTTCCGCCGCCCATACCTGCTGTTACAAACACCATATCAGCGCCTTCGATAGCCTGAGTGATTTCCTGTTGTGCTTCTTCAGCAGCTTTTTCACCAACTTGAGGCTCTCCGCCGGCACCAAGTCCGTTTGTTAATTTTGAACCAAGTTGAATTTTGTTTTTACAGCTTGCATAGTTTAAAACTTGCAAATCTGTATTCATCAACCAGAATTCAACGCCGGTCAAACCGGATTTAATCATTCTGTTTACAGCGTTTCCGCCGCCGCCGCCAACACCGATAACCTTGATTTTAGCAGGGCTGATACCAGGTGCTGGTTGAGTAAAATTATCAGATGATTGCATGCTTTCAGATGCATTGTCATCTCTTCTTCCAAAAATATCCGGTCCTAAATTGTCCACAATTTTTCCTCTTTTTTATTTAACTATACTTTTAACAACATAATAACATACTATTTTAAATAGGGAAAATTGTAAAGTTTTTTGGAATATTTTAGGGAATAAAGTTAATATAAATTTACATGAGAGTTCAAATAAGCTGACCTCAATCCTTCAAGGGTTAAATCGGGATTAATAACATCAAATTTACGTGTCATATATTCGGCTATCAATGAACACTGACCGCCTGTTGCAATTATTGCAGCACACCCGCCCAACTCATCTTCACACTGTTTTATAAGCCCTTCGACAGCACAGGCAGTACCCCTAATTACACCTGATAAAATTGCATTCTCAGTATTATTACCGACAGCAGATTCACTCTCCCCCGCCGGAACAAGAGGAAGTTTCGATGTATATTGATTTAGAGCCCGCAATTGAAGATTCAGCCCGGGCATAATTACTCCGCCTAAAAATTCTTTGTCTTTTGAAACAATATCAAAAGTTATCGCAGTCCCAACATCAACCACAATTGCAGGAAGTTTATAATTTCGCGCAGCGCAGGCATTAACCAATCTATCAGCTCCGATTTTATTCGGTTCTTCTAAGACAATTTTTAAATCCGTATTGTCTACAGAAAACAAAAATGAATCCACACCAAAAGTCATATCACAAGCTGATTTAACAACCTGTGTCAATTCCTGCACAACAGATACTATAGCACAAGAATCTATACGATAATTTTTAAGCAAGGAATCCAATACTGAATTGTAATCCACATTTATATCAGAATTTATCCGAAAAGTTTCTACAAGACAGTCTTTATCAAAAACCCCGAGAGTTATATTCGTATTCCCGATATCAACCGCCAGAAGCATTTATTATACTCCGTAATTTTTCAACATTTTATCAAGTAAATTCTTCATCTCTTCACGATAATGAATCGGGAAAAGAATTTCACAGCTGCTGTCATATCTCAAAAGTCGGGCAAACAAAGCTTCCTTATCTTCACCTTTGTTAGACACAACAAGGCTTTCAGGAGTTGAATCAGGCATAACCTGTTCATTTTCTCTTAATGTATAACTGCCTGCCAATTTACCCTTAAGCCTGAAAATCACTTCTTGCTGTGAAGTATTTTCAGTAGGAATAAATCTTCTGTCCATAATTTCCAAACCGGAAATTCTTTCTGCTGAAATCATTTTTTCCTTGCCGTCATGAATCACATGAAAACAAGTTTTACCCTTTTTCAAAACGATTCCTAAAGGAATACATTCAAAAACAGCCTTAGCACGGAACAACAAATTAATTTTTCTTCTCTCAGCAATAGCACGGTCAAATAATTCATAAGCTTTCTGTTGTGTTCTCGGCTCAACTCTGATTATTTGTTTGTTTGAATATTTGCTTAATTTTTCAAGAAAAGCTTCAAAAATCTCATCAGCCTTAACTGACATTGTATTCTTAACAACATTGCGCAAATCTTCAATTAAATTCAATTCTTTTGCTGTCAAATCCATTCCAAACGGAACGCTTGAAACAAAATACTTATTATGAATCTTAGGAATCTCCATACCACAGAATCTGCAAGTATTAATATACTTGCTCACAACACTGTTATTAAAAACAGGCTCTTTTTCTTGTGAATTCAGTTTCTGAATGAGCTCTGTCATTGTATAATTATCTTCTAATAATAGCTTCAAGGTTTTCAAAACCTGCATTGAAGATTGATTTCTTTTAACAGCTTCCTTAGTTCCCATAAGATTCTCTCATTTCTTTTAATTTAGTAATAATCGTATTTTTGAATTCCTGAGGCTCTGTAACAACACATTTTGAACCAAATGAAAGAATTCTTTGCACCGCAATAAAATTATTATGATAATTACCTTCAACCACAAAAGTATTCCCGTTATTTTCAAGAATAACTTCGCCTTCCTGCAACTCGGAAACACTTGAAGAATTTAATACAAAACGAACTTTTACAGTACTTGGCTCGAAATTTGCTTTTTCAAGTTTTCTGGCAAGAACAGATTTAATCTTATTCACAAGAAGAGTTACAGATTCTTTCTTTTCCAAATCATAACCATATAAATAAATTTTATCACTTTGGAATACAAGCTTCTGAGCAACAATTTCCTTGTTATCTTCAGCGGAAGATGACGCCTTCTTATATAATAAACTCAATGTTCTGCCTTGAGCACAATCTAACAATAAATCTTTTAATAATTGAACATCATATCGTTTCAATACGGAAATGCCAAGCAAAGCTTCTTTCATTTCTTCATCATAAACCCTTGATGCGATTTTCTTAAACAAATCATCGTATTCAAGAATACCCGCTAAATCAATACGTGTTTTTGCCTGATTATAAGCTTTTTTCAAAATATTAAGCTCTTCTTCCTGAATTTTGAATGAGAAAGGATGCTTGCCCAAAACATATTTGAACCCTGTTTTTGCAGATGCTCTTGATATTTCACAACCCATAACTTTAAGAGTATTCAAATCTATTCTCAAAATATCATCAGAATTTTCATCTTCCATAATTTTAAGCTCAATAAAAGCTTTTCTGATTTCTTCAAGCGAACGCGGCTGCGCAATTAAAAGCCCTATTAAAACTATTCCGCGAGCACCTGTTAGAGAAATCTGATTCAATTCAGTTGTTTCGTCAAGTTTAAACACAATATCCCCCTATTCATAGATAATTATTTGCATAAATTGACTAAATAATCAATAGTTTTCTCACAATAATACTTATCAACAGCGCTGAAAGGCAGGACATCTCCGCCAAATTGTTTCCTAATATCCGCGACTACCTTTTGCACCTTGCCGCGCGGTACATAATCAATTTTAGTAACTATTGTAAAAATAGGCAGATTGTAAGCTTCAACCCACTCTCTCATCTGAAAATCGTTTTTTTGGATATCATGACGGGCATCTATAAACTGAATCAGCGACTTAATCTGTTTTCTATTGAGCAAATACTCTTCCAAATAAGTCTGCCACTTAGCCTGAGCTTCTTTAGAAACCTTTGCATAGCCATACCCCGGCAAATCCGCAATCATAAACTCATCCGAAAAATTAAAGAAATTAATCAATCTTGTTTTCCCCGGTGTATTAGAAGTCTTTGCAATCTTTTTATTATTAGCTAACGCATTAATAAAAGAAGACTTGCCGACATTAGAACGACCTAATAACGGGAATTCGGGAAACGGAAAATCAGGACACTGCGAAAGTTTTTCCGCACTTATTATAAAATTAGCATTTAGATGTTTCATGTTCCGCTTCTTTCTGTTCTTGTCGGTGTTTAACCAGTGATAACAAATTATAAAGTTTTTCGTTATTTACAACCGTAATCTGGGTTTTTCCACTCAGCATTGAAACATCAACCGACGGTTTATTCGCAAAAATATTCCCCGTCTGAACACTAACAATTTGTATTATGTTGGATTTCAGTACGCTTAAAGGTTCTTTTAAAAATGTTTCAAATGTCTTAAAAATATTCATACTTTATAAAAAATATTGTATAATAAACATGATAAATATGGATACGAGAGAAAAAGAATTTATAGAAGGATTTAAAACTTATCTGAGTGTGGAAAAAAATTTTTCCGAACACACTCTTAGTGCTTACTGCTCCGATGTAGTAAGCTACATACTCTGGCTCGACGGAATGAGCTGTACGGATGTTGATTTTAACAAACTGAGAGAATATCTGCATTTTATCCAGAGATTTGATTACAAAAAAACAACAATAGCACGCAAAACAGCCTCAATAAGAACATTCTATAAATATCTTTTCAGGGAAAGATTCATCGACACTAATCCCGCTGTTTCACTTGCAGCACCCAAAAGACCAAAATCACTTCCCAAATTCTTAACAACGGAAGAAGTGGAACAAATCCTTAATAATGTGAAAATTGATACTCCCGCAGGATTCAGAAACAAAGTTATATTAGAACTGTTATGGGCAACAGGAATGCGTGTTTCGGAACTCAGCAACCTGAATTTCGGCGACTTGAACATTGAAGAAAATGAAATAAAAGTATTCGGTAAAGGCGCAAAAGAAAGAATTGTACTGATTTCCGACAGAGCTAAAAACTACTTAATCCAATATATAAATACCGCGCGTAACCTAATCGCACCCGAATACAACACGGGAGAAATCAACGAAAATACTCCGCTTTTCATCAACAGCACAGGTTTCAGACTCCAAAACAAAACCATAAGAAAAGCAATAAATGATGTGGTAGAAAAAATCGAACTTCCGAAAAAAGTCACCCCGCACGTTTTCAGACACAGTTTTGCAACCCGCCTGATAGAGAACGGCGCAGACTTGAGAGTAGTACAAGAACTCCTTGGACACGCAGGAATCTCTAACACACAAATCTACACCCACATCTCCATGAAACACATGCAAGAAGTTTACACCTCCGCGCACCCGCACGGTTGACAAAATTAAGAAAATCGTAAATAATGAACATAGGGAAAGAACCCTAAGAAGGGCGAATCTCTTAAGGTTCTTCTTAACTTCCCTATTTGTTGAATTTGAGCGCTATGACTATCATTAAGATAAGCATTAGCGCTTTTTCAGTAATACTGAATTCCAACTTTATCACCTCCTTTCTTACCGTTCAATTTCTCTTAACTGCATGTGACGGCGAAAGAGAGAGAGGAAGCTTACCCGTGTTTTTTAATTATCAAAATTGTGTCTTCAATCTCAAGGTCAACACTATCAGTTTCAGGATTGATGTCCAAAAGCTCCAGAATCGAATTTGGCATATAAAATCCCCAACCTGTATTTTGTTTGCTGAAAGAACGAACTAGGTACTTTTCATAATCAGGATTATCTGGAAAAATTTCTTGAACATATAAAATCTTATTTTTAATCTTAAATTGAACTTTTGACAACTCAGGATTTACACCCAAAAGCTTAATTATTGTTTTGGGAATGCTTAATAACCATCCATTACCTCTTATTGTCAATCTTTTAATCATTTTATACCCATATTGATTTAACTATATAAGTATGGTATAGTTATTTTTAAGCAATTTATATGCTACAATTATGCTATATTGATTCTTAGGAGTAGAACATGACTAAATCAAAAATCCAAACAATAATCGACAACACAAGCTTTTCAGACGATACTCTTGTTGTTGAAAATAATTTCCTTGACGTTATCAATATTATAAAAAACACGTTTGGATTTGATACCCTGACAAACATAACTGCAAAACATAATGACAAAAGTATAGAGATTATTTATAACCTTCATTCATCAGAAGATAATGAAGATTTAACATTATTAATACATGTATCTGACAAAGCAGATAGTATTATACAAATTTTTCCGTTTGCCAGAGAGTTTCAAGACATAATAAGTGAAACCTTTTCCGTGAATTTCACTTAAAAAAAGCGGGATTGAATCCCGCTTTTTTTATTATAAAAATGAACTGTAATTTTGCTGCATCTTCGCAATCATTTGTTCCATTGCGTTGAATTTCTTTTCAAGCTGTGCTCTGTATGTTGATATACTTTCTGTCTGTTTCTTAACCTTCGTTTCCATTTTGGAAATATCTGAGTTAAGAGTTTTTTCTTTAACATCAAAGAAACCTGTAGTAGCTGAAAGAGTCTGTTCAACAGCATCTTCCATCATACTCAACACGCCGTTTTCGCCTGCAATAATTGACCTTACTGACTCAGGATCACTTGCAAGAGCTTCTTTGAATTTAGTTTCATCAAACACAAGCTTGTTTGTATTGCTTGTTGAAATATCGTTACCGTCAGCTTTACCTGTAGAAATACCGATATCAGCTAATAATTTGAATGCTCCGCCGTTTGAATAGTTACCGCCGTTAGCATAGTTTCTGATTGTGTTTTTAAAACTTGTTAATGAAGTTTCGCGTTGTAAATCAGCACCGTTTGCAGTAACTTCATCTATCTTGGAAACAACTTCATTATACGAATCTACAAATGCTTTAACTGCCTCTATCAATTCGGTTGAATCCTGTTCAACATTCAACTTAGAAACGCCGTCTTCTTCCGAACTTACTTTGTTTAAAGTCAAAGTCACGCCCGCAATTCTTGAAATATCTTCAGTAACAGTATTTGATGTAGAAGTCATTTTTGTACCGTTGACGGTAAATATTGCGTTTTTACCAAGCTCTTGAGCTTCTGTGTACATTTTTGATGAAACAACATTCCCATCAGCATCACGTTCTGTTTCGGTAAACTTCATAACATCAGTGAAATTACTTGTACCTGCTTCAATATTAATATAAGAAGCACCTTCTTTTTTAGAAGTAATTGAAAGTTTGCCTGTTGCATCATCCCAGTAAGCATAAGCCTGCGCATCTTTGTTATTATTGATTGATGAAATCAATGAAGATAATGTTGTGTTTTCATCAATTGTAAATGTTGCATCACCGATTTTGAAAGTACCGGCAGTAATCTGTTCATTGAAACCGGAATCAGCAGCAGTCAATTTTGAATCTACACCAGCTTTGAATAAAGAGTTTGTAGAAAGATATGTACCGTCTTCCTGCTTTTCTAAACCTACAAGAGAAACAAGATTGCTTGTATCAGTTGTTGCACCAATACTGATATCTTTACTTCCGTCAAATGATGACAAGGTTAATAAACCGTCTGCATCAACCTCTGCTTTTACACCTGCCTCAGCAAGACGTGTTTTCAAATCACCAAAAGTATCATCTTTGCCAATTTCAAGAGTTGTCTTTGCTCCGTTAACATAAACCGATAAAGAACCTTCTTTAATACCCAGCTGAGAAAGTTTTGTTTCATCATCAGCTACCGCACTCACTGCATCCTTAGACTGAGCTTTGGTATAAGTAGCAAGCTGCTGTACTGTAATGTCATAACTTTGTCTCGCAGCCTTTTCATTGGCTTTAGCAGTAAATACAGCTTCGTTAGATGATTTTGCCGTATTTTTGGTAAACAAGTCAAAAGTACCGCCAAATTTAGCATCCGTAAATTTTTCAATTGCGGTTCTAAAATTATTAAAAACGGTTCTTGTAGCACCTAAAGTACTTTTCTTTGTTTTTATTGCGTTTAATTCTTGCTGATAGGTTGTAACTTTCTGCTGTTTGACTGAAACCAGCGCATCAACCCAACCTGATGTATCCAAGCCTGAAGCCAGACCGCTAAACGAAATTGACATATTAAAATCCTTTTTATACAAATAGTTATATCAAGTATATACTCAATTATAACCCATGAAGGGCTTGTTTTCAACCCTTCGTATGTATTAGATTGTTAAGATTCTTAACATGGTTTTTGTTAAAAAGTATAGTTTAAAGTTGCGTTCACACCCCAGTTTTCAGCACCGCCGTCAAGCCCGTTATATTTCTGACCTTCAAGAGAGGCAGACAAGTTTGGTGCAATTTTATAAGTAGCACCTGCAAACGCTCCTATATCAGTGGTTAATTCTTGTGAATTAAACTTATATTTTGCCGCGACATAAGGATTCGCATAGATAGAAACCTTGTCTGAAACATCGGTTTTGTACCCCGGAGATAATCTCAACTGACTTGAACTGTTACCGCTCGCAAACGAATTTCTTGAGCGCAGCTGCACACTAAAGTGCTCATCCGCGTTGTATTTAGCTTTACCTTCAAGTACAAACGAATTTGTTCCATGAAAATTGGTACTTCCGCCAAAACCACCTGTCAAAGTTAGGTTTTTAGCAGGTTTACAGCTAAAAGAGCGTAAAAGCATTGTAGTATTTGAACCGTCAAAATTTTGATATGTAGCTAAAGATGTTTCGTTTAATCCCGGCATAATGTTCCCTATTAAATTTCCTCTATAAATATATAAAGTATTTTCCCTTTTAAAAATTGCTTTTTATAACAAGGGTCGGACGACAATCGCGTTACTACTGGCTTAGAGTAGGACTACAGGTCGTCCTCAATGGTGGAATCACAAGATGGTTCGCGTTTATTGGGGTTAAATAAAAATCAACCAACGCGAACCCACTCGTAACAGATACAGCAAAGGACGACCTGTCGCTTCGCGCCACATTAGTAATAACGCGATTGTCGTCCGACCCTTGTTGAAAAAAAAGAAAGGAGAAAATATGAATATTGTAGAACCAATTAAAGACAAAACCAAGCTTAAGCGTGTAGAGACACTGCTTTCAAAAGGGAACTGGAGAGACCTGTTACTGTTTGTAATGGGTATTAACACAGGCCTGCGGGTTTCGGATATCCTCGCACTCAATGTCAGAGATGTTAAACACAAAGATTATGTAAGTATTGTTGAAAAGAAAACAGGCAAAAGAAAAAGTTTTCCACTCAATTCAAAAGTACAGGAAATTGTTGAATACGTTACATACAGGAAAAAACTTACCGAACCGTTATTCAAGACTTCTCACAAGAAACGAATGGACAGGACAAACGCATACAGAATAATTAACCGCGCTTGCCGCAAAGCAGGAATTGAGACTTGTATAGGCACTCACACTCTGAGAAAAACTTTCGGATATCATCATTACAAGCAGTTTAAAGATGTTGTAATTCTGCAAAAAATCTTTAATCACTCCTCTCCGCAGATTACTTTAAGATACATAGGAGTAGAGCAGGATGAGATTGATAGGAGTTACATGAATTTTATGTTATAATTTTTGCAAAAGAAATAAGAGGAATTAAAAATGGATAAATTTTATACAACAACCGCAATTGACTATGTAAACGGTGCTCCTCATATCGGACACGCTTACGAAAAAATTCTTACCGATGTTATTTACAGACATTTTACACAGAGATGTGAAGATACGTATTTCCTTACAGGAACTGACGAACACGGTATCAAAATCCAAAAAACATCAGCAGCACAAGGTATGACTCCAAAAGAACTTTGTGATATGAATGCTAATAAATTCAAAGATGCTTGGAAAGCTCTTGACGTTGAATACTCACAGTTTATCAGAACAACAGATGAACAACACGAAAGAGTTGTACAAAAGATTTTCAAAAAACTTGTTGAACAAGGTGATATTTACAAAAACTCTTATACAGGGCTTTACTGTCAGGGATGCGAAGCTTTCTTGAGCGAAAAAGACCTTACAGAAGACGGACTTTGTCCTCACCATCAGAAAAAACCTGAAGTTGTAAGTGAAGAAAACTACTTCTTTAAACTCACAAAATACAAAGATGCAATTATTAAACACATCAAAACAAATCCTGATTTTATCGTACCTGCATTCCGTGCAAACGAAGTATTGAATCAGCTTGAAAATATTGAAGATATATCTGTTTCACGTGCAAAATCAAACGTAACCTGGGGTATTCCTGTTTTAGGAGATGAAGATCAGGTTATCTATGTTTGGATTGACGCACTTTCAAACTATATCACTGCATTAGGCTATGACCCTGACGGAAGTTCAGAGAAGTTCAACAAATACTGGCCTGCGGAAGTTCAGGTTATCGGAAAAGATATCTTGAAATTCCACAGTATTTACTGGCTTGCAATACTTATGGCTCTTGATTTGCCATTGCCAAAACATATTCTTGCTCACGGCTGGATTACAATTGACCAGACAAAAATGTCAAAGTCTTTGGGCAACGTAATTTCGCCAACAAGCATACTTGAAGCATTCAACCTTGAAACTCCTGATCCGCTTCGTTATTATATGGCTTCTGCTGCTCCTTGCGGAAAAGACGGAAACTATTCTGACGAAGATTTCAAAGAAAAAGTTAATGCGCACCTTGCAAACTCAATGGGCAACCTGCTTAACAGAACTCTTTCAATGCTTGTTAAATACTTTGAAGGCGATGTAAAACCTGAATTCAAGGTTAAATCGGACTTGTTCGACAAAGCTCTTGAAACAGTTAAAGAAGTTAAACATCATTTTGATTATTACGAGATTCAGGAAGCTGCTCAAAGAATTATTGAACTTGTTGATATTACAAACAAATACGTTACCGACAATGCTCCTTGGACATTAGCTAAGGAAGAAAAAATGGATAAGTGCGGAGAAGTTCTTACAACAGTACTTGAAGTTATGTGTGTAATTTCTTCTTTGATATATCCTTTCTGCCCAAATATTGCCAAAGCAATGTCTGAACAGTTGTCTTACGATTTGAATACAAAATTGGATGATATTACCTGCGATAATATCAAAGTCGGTCATCTAATCGATAAAGAAAATATCAAACCTGTATTCTTAAGAATGGACAGCGAATTAGCTGATAAAAGCAAGAAGTAAATCTTTGTCAAAAGAAGTTTTTTTATCGGCAGGAATTTGACTCAAAATCCTGCCGATTTCAAAATCTGAAATTTCCAAAAATTTCAAATAAGTTGCATAATTAGGATGACATCCGTGCACTGCCGCAATGCAATAAGGAGTAGAATAACCCCACGGATTTTTGAGATAAATCGGATTAATACATTCATCCAAAATCCTCAAAATCGGCAATATTTTATAGTCTGCATCAAAATTCTCGTTAAGATATGGCAGAATCAACTCTGTACAAAGATTTCCCGCGCCTCGTCCCATCCCGTAAACACAGGAATCGATAACAATTTCACGCTCAATATTCATTTTTAACAGAGTTTTTGTATTAGAAAACGATAACTGCAAACTGTTATGGGTATGAAACCCGAGTGCTATACCCTTTGAAAGCTTTTTATCAATAAACTCAAAAATCTCCTGCACATCATCCTGATACATATTGCCCAAAGTATCGACAATAGAAAAACCATGGGGGTTAATTTTATTAATCTCATCAATGAGAACAAGAAGCTCTGATTCGGAATAAGTATTTGTACTCATCGGATTTGCAAAGACACTCCAGCCAGTATTCACAAGAGTTTTAATATATTCCAAGGCATCTTTTTGTTGATGTTTTTTGAACGCAACTCTTATTTTTACATTTTTATTCTTGCATTCTGAAAAATTTTCTATCGGATATTCTCCGAAATTAACCATCAAAGCACAATTGAGATTGTCGGGAAGCAAATCAGGAGATGAGAAAAAAGTTTTATCAGGATTATCCTCGCAATCCTTCAAAAAACCGCATTCAATATAATCAATTCCCGCTTGAGAAAGTCCATACAAAACAGATTGGATGTTCTTTTTACCAAACATCCAATCAATAATATATCCGCCATCTCTAAGCGTACAATCTAAAAGTTTAACAGAGCGCATTACTTAACTACTTTTGAAACAGCTTCTGTAATATCTTCTCCGCCATATAATACTGCACCTTTTACAAGAACTAAATCATAGCCGTTAGTTTTTGCATAGTTGTTAATAGTAGCAGTGATTGTTTTGTCGATTGCTTCAAGCTTAGTTTTGTAAGCTTTTGAGTTAGCTTCTCTTTTAGCAGCAAGTTCTTTTTCATATTTTTTAACAAGATCTTGCTTTTTCTTTTCATCAGTTTGAGCTTTAACTTCATCATTAGCTTTTTTAACAAATTGTTTAAGCTCTTTTGACTTAGCTTCCTGCTCTTTTTTAAGAGCCTGAACCTGTGCTGATTTGTTAACAACTTTTTGAACATCAATAATAGCAACTTTGTCTACTGCAAAAGCAGGTGTACAAAAAGCTAACAATAATGCCAAAGAAAAAATTTTTTTCATCATACTTCACCTCTCCATATATTAATCTTATTATATTTCTTCAAAAGAATCAATCGCTATATCAATAATTGCCGTTCCGTTATGCGAAATTGCTTTTTCAAGCGCAGGAATCAGCTCTTCTGCTGTTTTTACTCTGACTGCGAATAAATCATACGCTTCAGCAATCTTAGTAAAATCAGGGTTAATCATCTCTACCTGATAACGGTTGTTGTAAATTTTTTCCTGCATTTGGCGCACCATTCCAAGATAGCTGTTATTCATAATAACAATTTTCACAGGAATATTATGCTCACGGCAGGTTGCAAGCTCTTGCAGATTCATCTGGAACGACCCGTCACCCGTAATATTCAAAACCAGATTATCAGGGTTGGCAAGCTGAGCTCCAATAGATGCAGGAAGTCCGAATCCCATAGTTCCTAAACCGCCTGAGGTTATGAATTTTTTAGGTTTATTAAAGTTAAAAAATTGCGCAGTTAACATCTGATGCTGCCCTACGTCGGTTACAACAACAGGCTCGTAGTTTTTTGTGTAGTTATAAATCGTTTCCAATACACAGGATGAATGCAGACACGCAGAGTTTGTTTCTTCATGTACATTTTCTTCTTTAAGAATATTGAGCTTAGTATTCCATTCGGAAAAATCCGCAATATTATTAATATACGCAGACAACCCTTCCATAAAAGATTCCGCATCCGAAACCAGTTCACATTCAAAGTTTTTAGAAATATTTTTCAAATTAACACTGACTATTTTTGCATTCACTGCAAAATCAATATTCTTGCAGGTAGAACGGTCGGAAAAACTTACACCAAGCGCCAGAATAAAATCAGCATTGCTCAAAGCAGTATTTGCAAGATAAGTTCCGTTCATACCAATCATTCCAAGATAAGACGGGTCTTCCGAAGGGAATGCTCCAATTCCCATCAGTGTTGAGATTACAGGAATTTTGGTATGTGAAACAAAATTTTTAATATCCTCAACTGCACCGACAGAACCTCCACCTAAAAGGATTAACGGTGATTTTGAATTGTTTATTAATTTAATAACCTTCTCAAAATCAGCTTCTTTTAAAACTGTTTTTTTCTTTTTATGAAGCTCTTTTGTTACTTTCGGTGCATATTTTGATTCAAGAATATTTCTTGGCAAAGCCACAACAACAGGGCCTTTTTCGCCTGAGTTTGCAACTTCAAAAGCTTCTTTTATAACCTGTTTAATATCATCTTTTGATGAAACGAGGTAACTCTTTTTAGAACAGGTTTTTGTCATCGAAATAATATCAACTTTTTGAAAAACCTTGTTATTAGTTTCATTTGAAGGCACATCACCTGCAAGAACCACAAGCGGGGTAGAATCGGCATAAGCATTTGCAATCCCCGTAATTGTATTGGTAAAACCCGGGCCTGATGTCACAAGCACAACACCTGTTTTACCGCTAACACGCGCATAACCTTCCGCCGCGTGTACGGCAGCCTGCTCATGGCGGACAAGATAATGACGAATATTTTGATTAAGAGAAAGCTCATTATAAACACTCAAAACAGCAGCTCCAGGGTAGCCGAAAATACTGTCTACACCCAGTTCCGATAATGTTTCAACAAGCGCCGCAGCGCAGTTTGCCGATTGAATATTCTTCGTTGTTTCCGTTTCACTAATCAACAGATTTGTCATAGCTTTATTATTATACAACAAATTTTAAAATAAAGACTTGATTTTAAAATTTGTTTCATGTAAGATTGTCATGCACTTCGTCGATGAAAAGCATATCGGGATGTAGCGCAGTTTGGTAGCGCACTTCGCTTGGGACGAAGGGGTCGCACGTTCGAATCGTGTCATCCCGACCATTTAAAAAAGACTAACCTTAGGGTTAGTCTTTTTTATTATCTATTTTGGAATATGCCTTGTCCAAATTTTCAAAAATTATGTTAACAAGAGACGTCATACAGTAGATTTCTTCTACATGAGCATGCGCTTTGCAATACTCACGCAAGACATAAGCGTGACTATAAGCTTCATCCAAAATTTTCAAAACGTCTTTCATATTTTATTCCTTATAACTATATACATCTAACTGTTGAATGGACAGTAACATTACTGTACTACATTCAGTAGAATAAGGCAATGAATTTAGAAGATTTTTACATCAACATGGGCAAAAATATTAAACGCTGTAGAGAAAATGCCCACTTAACACAAGAACAACTTGCAGAACAAGCAGGAATCAGTCTTGATTTTATGGGTAAAATTGAAGTAAATATCAGTAAACCAAGTCTAAAAACCATTTTTAAACTCGCAATTGCATTAGACATATCACCGGCAGAATTTTTCAAGTAGAATATATCTATGAAGAAGATATTTTTATACTCTGTTCTTGTTTTTACTGCTCTAACAATGATAATACCGTTTTTAATCATGTTTTTGATTTCTTTGAGCGGAGAAGAAAATATCTTTGCTAATTACCAAAACATCAACCTTTCATTGTGCGCTTATAAAAATGTTTTTGACTCAATTCCTGTTGTTAAATACTTTTTAAACAGTCTGATTGTCGCATTTTTTACCACTTTAGGACAGGTTCTTATTGCAGCACTGGCAGGCTACGGTTTTGCACGATTAAAATTCAAAGGCTCAGACGCCTTGTTTTTCATTATTATTCTAACAATGATGGTTCCGCCGCAGGTTAATATAGTTCCGCTGTTTTATCTTATGAGCAAACTCGGCTGGATTAATACTTATCAAGCTCTAATCGTACCGGGGATTTTTGGAGGTTTCGGAGTGTTTATGATGAGACAGTATTTCTTAAACTTCTCCAAGGAATTGGAAGACGCTTCCAAACTCGACGGATGTAATGCTTTTCAAACATTCTTTAAAATCGCACTTCCCTGTGCCATGCCTGCAATCGCAACATTAGCAATCTTTACCTTCGTTACCACGTGGAATAGTTTCATGTGGCCTTTAATCGTTACAAATACCGACAATATGCGAACCCTTGCAGTCGGTTTAAGTATATTCAAAGGTTCATTCAGAGAAATAACACTATGGGGAGAACTAATGGCGTGTTCTTGCATTTGCTCAATTCCCGTAATATTAATTTTCCTCGGCGGAAAAAAATACCTGTTAAACAATCCGCAGGATGGAGCAATTAAAGAATAACTCATCGGGCAATGTTTTTCCTCCACCATTGATTTATCAATAGTAATATGAGGAAATTGTGGTTTATAATTTTTGTATTAATTATTATTCCTGTATTTGCGTATGACGTTTATACACCAAACGATTACCAATACGAGCGTACAGGAGACAAACTTCTTTTTGTGGTCGATTTTTCCAACAGTATGGGAGAATATCTTGAACACAAAACAAAAGTCAGCCTCGTAAAAGATATGATGGCGCGTATCCTTCCGCAAATTTCAGACGACACAAAGGTCGGAATAAGAGCTTACGGACACACCTGCAACCTGCTTGCTTACAATGCTTGCAGAAGTTCCGAACTGCTTGTACCGTTAGGTGAAAACCACTCAAGGCAAATTAACCACGCAATTGCTAAACTTCGTCCGCGCGGAATGACACCAATCACCTACTCTCTTAAACAAGCCGTTAAAAAAGATTTGGCAGGAATGAGCGGCACAAAACATATTATTTTACTAACGGACGGCGGTGAAAACTGCGACGAAAGTCCTTGTGATTATTCAATAGAGCTGGTTAAGCACAGACGCGACATTAAAATAGATGTAATTGCGTTCAATGTCCACGACTCTGATGATTTAGCCCAGCTCCAATGCACAGCGGATGTTACAGGCGGAAGATTTATCGAAGCGGATACAAATGCACAGCTTGTGCACTCAATGCAAGAGCTGATTCTTCCGCATAAACAGGTCGAAGCATTATTAATGGGCAGCGATTAAAGCGAGTTATAATAATCCTTTAACAACTTTGCATCGTCTTCAATATTAGGGCTTTCACAGACAATCGCACCTTTTACATCAAATGCTTTAAATGCACGAAGCAAATCTTTGTAATTAAAATCAGACTCCTCAAGATTCAAGTGTTTTTTCTCACCTTTTGCACTGTATTCAATCCCCGCAATATGTGCGTGGAAATTATCAATTGCTGTCTGACCTAATTCGCTGCCGATTTTTTCAAAAATTGCACAGAATTCGTCATAAGTGTTAGAAATCCCGTTATATCTTGCATGCAGATGTGAAAAATCCACACATGGAAGCACTGTTTCAAACTCTTTAGAAAGATTTATAATCTCTTCCAAATCACCCCACTGCGTAGCTTTGCCTGTAGTTTCGGGTCTTATCCAGATTTTGTTATTATCTAAAGCAAGAGTATCAGTAATAATTTTTGTTTGCGCCTTAATTCTATCAGACACAATGTCTTTATCCTGACCTAAATAAAATCCTGCATGAAAAGTTATACTGTATCCGCCAAGTTCATTTGCAGTTTGAGCAGTTTCAATAATTCTCTGCACACTTGCTTCAACCTTATCTTCTTCACGCGCGTTAAGATTCACATAGAACGGAGCATGTGCAGTTATAACCTTATTAGAAGCTTTAACCGCTTCACGGCTCTTATCAGAAATTCTAACTCCATGAACGAATTCAAGTTCAAGTCCGTCTAAGCCCATTTCATCATGGATTTCAAAACCCTTAGCATATCCCTTAGTTCCTGCACGAAGCGGTACACCTGCTGTCAGGAAATACAATTTGTCCACTATTTAAACTCCTCACCAATTTTAGGATTAACAATCCTGATAAAATCTTTACTATCACCGATAAAAAAACTGCCGAATTGAAGTACGGTCGGCACAATTAATCCCTTTGATGTTGCGATAAAGAATTTGTCATCTTCAATTTTTGCAACAGTTCCGGCAGGATGCGGAATACAAAACGCATCAGAAGCAACTTCCGCTTTCATAATCTTCATCATATTTCCGCGGAAAGTCGTACTTGCCAAAATAAACGGATTAAGTGCACGAATAAAGCGCTCAATTTCTTCGGCTGAGCGGTTATAGTTAATAAATATTTCTCCGTCAACAAGCCCTTTGCCTGAAATAAAATCACCTCTCGGCTGTGGAATTCGCGGTAATTCTTCAGTCTCATAAGCCTGCAAAACCTGTAATAAAAGCTCAATTCCAAGAACATTCAATTCGTTAAAAATTGTTCCCATTGTTGCTTTTGAATGAATATGATACCCTTTTTGCGCAATAATATCGCCTGTATCAAACCCTTCATCCATAAAATGAATTGTAACCCCTGTTTCGGTTTCACCATTCATAATCACACGTGAATAAGGGTTTCCGCCTCTGTATTTTGGAAGCATAGACGGATGAACATTGATAAATCCGTCACGTGTAGCGTTCATCAATACACGCGGGATTTTATAATTAAAAGAACAAACAACTGCTGCATCAACATCAAGTTTTTTAACCTGCTCTATTAATTGAGGCTCATCCAATTGATCATAGTCAATATAATTCAGCCCTCTTGCAAGAACAAAGTTTTTAAAATCATGAAACATTGAGTGGTCTTTTTTCGGCCCCAGAACACCAACAATATTTACTCCTGCCATCAAAAGACCGTCAAGCCCGATATAAGCCATATCAGGAATGCCTACAAAGAGTATTCGTTTTTTAAAGGTGTTTCTGTTAAACATATTTTCTCACAAGGACTATACCAAGTATAACCGAAATTACACAAATTAACAAACTCGTAACAATATACAATCCTGCTTTTATATAATCGCCTGATTGCACAAATTCCATCACTTCCAAAGACAGAGCGCTTAAAGTGCTTAAACCGCCGCAAAATCCTGTAATCAAAAGAGTTTTATACATAGAATTAATGTCGCTTTTTATTACAAAAAATGTAAAAACTGCCGCCGCAAAAAAACATCCGAAAAAGTTAGCTGCAAGCGTACAACAAGGTTTTGGCAGCGCAAAGCTTAAAAAATATCTGATTAGCGCTCCAAGCCCGCCGCCCAAAAATACCGCTAAAAAGTTCATTTTACTACATTCACTCCCAGAATTTCTTTAACAAGGCTTTCGCATTCTTCAACCATGTTTGCACAATGTGCTTTTCTTTCCGGAGATGCCATATCCATCCCGCGCGTAAGCACACGACAGCATGTAGCAGGATATTTTTCTTTAAATTTCTGAATCAATTCTTTTGCCTTAGCACGAGCCAAGTAATCATTGCCATACTTGTTATCACGACCGTATTGAGAACCAATGATAATCTGCGCGCCCGCAATTGCACCGCAAAGACATCCTGAACCCATACCGCCGGAAAACGCTGTTGCCGCGCTCAACATTTCAGGAGGACAAAGACCTTCTTCAATTCCCCACTTAACCATACTTTCACAACAAGAAAAACCTTGTGTCATAAAATATTCTACAGCCTGCATTTTTTTAACCTTTGGGCGGAGCACATTCTACCTTACTACCAGCTTATTTTATATATTCGTCCGTGCTCCTTTTGAACGAACTACCAACCGGTTCGCGTTGGTTGGATTAATGATATTGTATCATAATTCATGATATAATTTAACTATGCCAAGATACATAGCAATAACAGACATTCACGGTGAATACGACAAACTTGAAAATGTGCTTTCTAAAATCGAAACACGTGAAGATGATATTTTTGTATTCTTAGGCGATTACATCGACCGCGGGAGCAAATCAAAGGAAGTAATTGAACGAGTAATCCAACAAAGTGAAACCCACAAATGCGTTTATCTTATGGGTTCTCACGAATATGCCTATTTGCATGCCAGAGGCGGAGACCAATACTACGATTACCTTTTCTGGAACTACGGCGGCCCTGCAACAGTAAAAAGCTACGGAAGTTTTGAAAATATTTATAAGATTCACGGTGAATTTCTTGATAATCTGAAATTCTACTATTTAACAGACAACTACCTTTTTGTCCATGCCGGAATTAACCCGAGATACAGTCTTGAAGAACAAGACGAAACCGATTTGGTTTATATCCGCGGAGCATTCTACAATCATCCGCATAACTTACCGCAAAAAGTAATTTTCGGGCATACGGAATTTGATGAACCACAAGTACAAAAAGATAAAATCTGCATAGATTTAGGCTGCGGCAAGTACAAAAATGCTCACCTTTGCGCACTTATTCTTGATGATGGAAAAGAAGAGTTTGTTTATTCGGATTAATGCTTAATCCTGTCTTCAAAAGAAGGCGCAATCGCAAAATTCGTCGGCAATCCCATATAATTTTTGTACTGAACTTTGATATAACCGTCAGGATCATTCGGCGCATAAAACTCGTAATTCTCGAACTTCATCTTTCTTCTCGGGAAAATCATATCCTGACTCATAAAAGTATCGTGATTTACTACATAAGTGCCAAAACTATCATAGCTGTAGTAAATTTTCTCACTTTTTTCAGCAACATTTGAACTCGTCTTGATATAATTCCCCAAATATTCAATAATTTTTGGAAAACTATCAAGTTTTTCCATTTCTAAATTAAGGATTCTTGCACATTTTTTGTGTTCTTCCAATGTATAATCTTCAACAAAATATTCATGCGGGAAAATATCTAAAAATACACAATCTTTCAGACTTTTTCCCTGATAAAATTTAACATACAAAGGAGAAATATACGCAACGACTTCTTCTCCCTTACTTTCTTTAAGCGCCTTATTAATAAGTTTACCTCGATTGTTTTTTGATAAAGCTATTTTTGAAAAATCAACACATTTAAAATTCTCCTTCATAAGAGATATTAATTTTTCATAATCTTTTCTCATCAACCCGATATCAAAATCATCATCCCAAGGTATAAAGCCCCTATGTCTCACTGCACCGATTAGAGTTCCCGAAGTAATAAAATACTCCAATCCGTTTTCATCAAGATAATCTGTCATTTTTTTACAAAATGCGGCAGTTGCAAGCTGAAAATCACGAAGTTTCTTTTCTTTACACGGTTTAACAGCAGGAACATTAATTGCATCAAGCAAATTATCACAAGCCCTTTTAAGCTCTCTGTACATCCAGCTTTTAGAAAATTCCGGAGCATGTTTTAATGCTTCGTCATCCGCAATATCTTTCATAAAAACAAATGTTCTGTGAACTTTGTCGTAATAACGTTTATTTTTATGCCATTTGGGCTCATATTTAGAACACAATTTCTTTCTAACAATTTTATTTGAGCTGTTTTTTAAAATATAACCAAAAGAAGGCTCAATAAGAGAAGAAATTTCTTTGCCTTCATTTTTGGTATTTACCAACAACTCATACGCCAAATATTCCATTAAGCTTGTATCATCATACAAAGTTGATAAAATAATATCATATTCAAACTCCGCAAGTTCGGCAGGTGCTATTGGCAAATATTGAGAAGGATTTGCAGATTTTAAAGTTTCAAATTTTTTATCACAAATTGCAACAATATTTAATCCTGATAAATCAAAATTCTCCATAAGGATTTGAAAATATAATCCTGCTCCATAGAGAACCACCCGTTTATTCTGATACTTTTTTACTGCATGATTAATTTGTTTTTGCGCATTAACTTCAGTTAAATACGATAATATTTTATTCATAATCTCTCCTCATTTATTATCATAGATTAATCATATACTTTTTTCAAATTGAAATGGTATTATAAATATAATGTATATTAATTATAATAAACTAATTGATTTAGGTATTTGCAAATCTTTTTTCTACAAAATGAAGATTAAACAAAACCTTGCATTTATTAAAAAAAACAAGACCAAAGTTTTGAATCGTCTTGCCAATCAAACTCATTATAAAGTTATATTCTATGTTTATGATTGTGCGAAATGGAAATGTCAGAGTTTATATGATTTGATGGGAAAATCAAAAGACTTCACACCCCTTATTGTAGTAACAAAAAACGCTGCCAATAATATTGATAATCCAAGTTATCAAACACAGGAAGAGATTCTCAATACCTTTGAGTTTTTTAAATCAAGAGGAATGAATGTTGAGATGGGTTACAATTTCACATTAGAAAAACATATTCCGCTCAAAGAGTTTGAACCCGACATAATAATTTACCAGCACCCGTGGTATGTTGAAACATCTCAAGGGCCTGTAGTTTGCTCAGAATTTGCTTTGACGGCTTATATTCCTTATGATATCGCAACAACAAATCTTCCAAGTGATTATAATTTGAGATTCCATAACTATGTAGAAAACTTTTTTGTGTTTAATAACAGTTTTAAAGAATATTATTCACAAAGAATGGACAATAAGGGCGAAAACATTAAAGTTACGGGTGCTTTGGCATTGGATTATTTTACCGCTCATCCGCCTAAGAATGAAAAACAATACGTTATCTACGCTCCTCATTGGACAGTTAAACACGAAGGTACTATTGCATATTCGACATTTGCCGAAACAGGAAAGTTTATGCTTGAATACGCAAAACGTAATCCGCAGTTTAACTGGTTGTTTAAACCCCATCCAATGTTAAAAAAGGCTCTTATTGATAATAAAATTATGACAAAACAAGAAGTCAAAGAATATTATAACTCTTGGTCTGAAGCTTGTTTTGACGGTGATTATTTTAAATACTTTAATGATTCACAGCTAATGATTACTGATTGCAGTACATTTTTGCTTGAATATGCTGTCACACAAAAACCGCTTATCCGTCTTGTATCTAAAAACATGCCGGAATTTAATACAACAACGGAAGAGGTTGTAAAAACGTATTATAATGCACAAGATATTCAAGAACTGGAAAAATATCTTGATATGATTTTGAAAGAAAAAAATGACCCAATGAAAAAGCACAGGAAAGGGTTCCCAACCCTAAATACAGCCAAACAAATCCTTTCCAACCTTCTCTAACCCATGCAAACCAATACAAAATCTGTTCAAAATAAATGTGCTCCGCCCAATATTATAAAACGCGGGCGGCAGGAACTTGAGTAATTCCTGCCGTTTAAAATGTTTGTAGCAATAATTCCCGCTTTTTTAAACAAGGGTCGTGCAACTGTCAGTCGGTCTCTGCTGGCTCTGTTACAGATGGATACGCACCTGTTGGTATTTTATTTTTCCAGCGATTCCAATCGTTTTTCAAGTTTTTCAACTCGTTTTTCCAACTCGTCGATTTTCTTTTGTTTTTGTTCAAGAACTGATAATCTTGAATCGAGTTCTTTAACAGCGTTTACAAGCGCATAGAACATGTCTTCCATTCTGATTCTCAAGAATCCGTCTTCACCTTTAAACACTGCGTTAGGGAAGATTTTTTGTAAGTCTTGTGCCATTACGCCAACACGAGGTGTTTTGTCTTTATCTTCTTTAAAAGTATAGTTAAATACTTCAAGTTTTTTGAGTTCTGCAAGACCGGCTTTGAATTCTTTGCCAACATTTTTTAGACGACGATCAGAAAAACTAGTTGTGCCATCATAAACTTTGAATAAACCTAGTTCAGCTGAATGCCAATTAGTACCGATGTTCCCCCAACCTACAGGTTCAAGTTGCCCTCCAGAACGTCCAATTGCATTAACAAATCTATCCTTTTTCTTATCGCTCATCCCCATCATTGATGTAGCAATGGTACCTTTGACGATCAAGTTACCATTAATTACAACAGTAGAGTCCGGCTCATTTCCAAGACCAAACTGTCCTTTAATACCTGTATTATGCACTTCTAAAACAGCTGCACCGTTATTAAATAAGGAACGACCGCCTATAAATATTCTTTCATAATCATCACCTGCCCAAGAGCTGCCTGCCTTAGGTCCTGAGTCTGCACCTATGCAAATTTTATGACTGCCGGTCACATTTTGTCCTGCATTTCTACCTATTGATATAGAATCATTACCTGTTGCAAGCGCTTCTGCTCCAAGAGCAACAGAAGATTCTCCCGATGCAATAGTTGTTGCAACAGCTGCACTTCCGGTAACGGTAGCTGTTGTATTAGTGCTACTGCCAATTGCAACTGAAAATTTTCCGGTAGCTTGAGCCGGCGTTCCTATTGCAACTGCTCCGATGCCGCTTGCAATTGCTCTTCTGCCTGCAAATCTGTTACCAATAGCAATTGTGTCGGAATCGTTAGCTCTTGCTTCCCAGCCTATTGCAATAGCTCTTCTTTTAACCGGTTCCCAAAGAGGGGATTTTGCGTTTGGATCAGCTTGTGCACCATGACCGATTGCTATAGAGTTTTGTTTTCTTGCATAACTATCTGTACCGATTGCTATTTTATCATCTTCATCATCTGCATTAACTGCGGCAAGTGTATCTACAATATTATCACCCGTTTGTGCACCATGTCCTATTGATATACATCCATTTCCGCTTGTTTGCGCAGTATCACCCAATGCTACAGAAGTTGTGTTAGCAGCAAGTGCTGATGCACCAATAGCAATAGAAGAATCTCCCTTTGCCCGTGCTCTATTTGTTTCTTCATCGTCTCCTGAAGAACCCATTGCGATTGCTCTGCTTGCAGTAGCTTCTGCATGACGTCCGATTGCAATACTTCTAACACGATTTGCTATTGCCTCTGAACCGATTGCAATTGCTGAAAATTTGTTTGCGTCATTCCCACCTGCAAATCCTGCTTCCGCACCATCACCAATTGCAATCGAAACTTGTGCAAAGCCTTTTGCTCTGTTACCAATGGATACTGCACCGGGGGAGTTTGCTTCTGTGTCCATACCGACTGCTACAGAACGATTTGCACTTGCATTTGAATTCCAACCCATAGCTACAGAGGCAATTGCATTATTTGGAATTATATTGCTTAACCAAGTATTTGCATTCTCTCCTCCTGCAATTAAGCGCATTAAACTTCCGTTGTTGCGCCCAAACATTATATGTGGATTCGCATCTCCTGATGTATTAATGTATAAGCGCGGATGTTCCCTATTTGGCGCTAGTGTTGCGCCTATTGAAGCAGTCTTTCTATCTTGAATTACATTCCTGTTATCCTGGTTATAGGCTATTGATTCACTTCCGTCCACTATTATCCAAGGTGACTTTTCATTCGTTGAACGTACCATTTTCTTATTCACCATTGGTGCTGATGCTGCCGCGACAATTGCTACAATTGTTAAGACAATCATCATTTCCATAAGTGAAAATCCGTTTAATCTTTTCATTCTTATACCTCGCTATATAAATGCTCTTCGTTTTTAAATTACGCAACACAATGTGTATTGTGTTGCGTTTTTTAAAGAGGTATAAATGCCCTAAAATAAAGATATTAAGCCCAAAATTAAAAATAAGCATCTTTAGCACAACTTCACAAAGATTGCGCAATATGCTATAATACAGATATATAAAACGCAACACAATACACATTGTGTTGCGTTTTTGTATAATCCACACTCTTACATCTACTCTTCGTCAAGACTAAGAACTGCCATGAATGCTTCCTGCGGAACTTCTACACGTCCAACAGCCTTCATTCGTTTCTTACCTTTTTTCTGTTTTTCAAGAAGCTTACGTTTACGGGAAATATCACCGCCGTAACACTTATCAAGTACGCTCTTACGAAGTGCTTTAATATTAGTTCTGGCAATAACTCTTCCGCCGATTGCAGCCTGAATCGGAACTTCAAACATCTGACGCGGAATAATGGTTTTAAGTTTTTCTGTTAATTTTTGTCCGATATAATACGCATTGTCTTCGTGGCAGATTACAGAAAGCGCGTCAACCACTTCTCCTGCAAGCATTACATCAAGTTTGATAAGTTTAGAGCGTTTGTAATCCACAAACTCGTAATCCAAACTTGCATAGCCTTTAGAACGAGACTTCAACTGGTCATAGAAATCAGTAATAACTTCGCTCAAAGGAATATGATAAATCAAATCAACACGAACTTTATCCAAATAGTTCATATTAATAAAAATACCGCGTTTAGACTGGCACAAGTCCATCAATGTTCCAACATAATCATTTGGAGCAATAATCGAAACCTTAACATAAGGTTCTTCAATATAATCCCTATACTGTGCAGCAGGCAAGTTTGCAGGGTTATCAATTTCCACAACCTCACCATTAGTTTTATGCACCTTATAAATTACTGACGGCGCTGTTGTTACGATTGAAAGGTCGTATTCTCTTTCCAATCTTTCTTGAGCAATCTCCATGTGAAGCATTCCAAGGAAACCGCAGCGGAAACCAAACCCGAGCGCCGAAGAGGTTTCAGGCTCAAAAGTAATCGAACTGTCAGATAGTTTAAGCTTTTCCAACGCTTCTTTAAGCTCATGGTAATCCTCGTTATCCACAGGATACATACCTGAGAATACCATCGGAAGAGCTTCTTTATATCCAGGCAAAGGCTCGTCGGAAGGGTTTTCCACATTAGTAACCGTATCACCTACAAATCTGGTAATTTCTTTAATCGAACCTGCAAAATAACCTACATCACCGCAAATAAGTTCTTCTACCTGAACCCTGTTTGGAGTCAAATACCCGAGTTCAACAATATCATACTCTTTACCCGATGCCATAAACCGAACTTTATCACCGAGTTTCATCTTACCATCCATAATCTTGAAGAAACAAAGAGTTCCCAAGTACGGGTCATAAGCACTGTCAAAAACTAATGCACGCAAAGGTTTTTCTGTTGTATCAACAGGAGGCGGAACAAATTCCACAATCGCTTCCAATACATCAGGAATCCCAATCCCCGTTTTTGCACTCACAGGAATCGCCATTGAAGTATCAATCCCGAGAATTTCTTCAATCTCTGCTTTTACTCTGTCAACATCGGCAGAAGGCAGATCAATTTTATTAATAACAGGAATAATTTCCAGATTCTGTTCAATCGCCATATAAACATTGGCAAGCGTTTGCGCTTCAACACCTTGAGTCGCATCAACAATCAATAATGCACCCTCACAAGCTGCAAGCGAACGTGAAACTTCGTATGAAAAATCAACGTGCCCCGGAGTATCAATCAGGTTAAAAATATATTTCTCCCCGTTCTTTGCAGTATAGTTCATCCTTGCCGCATTGAGTTTAATTGTAATCCCGCGCTCACGCTCAATATCCATTGTATCCAAAAGCTGTGCCTGCATATCACGTTCAGCAATAGTACCTGTTGCTTCCAAAAGCCTGTCCGCAAGAGTTGATTTGCCGTGGTCAATATGCGCTATAATACAAAAGTTTCTTACATTATTCCTGTACATCAGTGTTATTATCCTTATCAAATATATGTTTTAATTTATAACCAAAAGTTTTCTTTTCCGCTTCCAGAGCTTCGTGTTCCGCAATTGCTTCCTCAATATTCGTTGCTTCACTGCCTTCAATTTCTTCAGGTAATGAGTTTACAAAATCAACCGCCTCATCATATTCGGTTTTTGAAGCAAGCCACTTAAATGATTTTACCAGAGTCAAAGGTTTTGCAACATCCCCCCTAACTACGATTTGGAATTTTGTTGCAGAATTATCTACATATTTGTTCGCAAAACTTGGCAGTACATCCAATTCTTCTTCCGGAACCATTTCACAGAAGAGCGAAAATGCCTTTGCAGTAACAACATTCAAGCTTGCTGCACTGTTTATCAAATTAGCAGGGTTAATAGCTCCAATCGGTCCCAGAAGATTTGATACCAGAGAAGCCATTCTTGCTCTAACCTTCATATCACAAGCATTACGAAGCAAATCAAACTCCCCGAATATATGCAGAGCCAAGATATCACCCGATGAAGTAATCGGCTCAAGATAGCAGATACCGTCATTAAAACTCAATTTACCCTTAAGCTCTGAAAAATGCGTAGTATCAATAGTGAATAAGCCTTCAATAATCCCTCCCAAAGCAGTTTGGAAGAATGCTGATTCACGGATATTTTCTGCAATAATAAGATTCTCCAATTTACCAAAAGGTCCGAACTGACCGTCTTTTACCGTAAAATCAACCTGCCCTTTAAGACTTCTCATCTGTTCTTCATAAGTTGCGCCCTTTAAAGAAATTTTTGCCCTGAAATCAGCCGTGCCGCTCAAAGTATCTTTCATCGCAGCCGCATCACGCATAGCTTTATCCACATCAAGTCCGCGTCCGCGAACATTAATATTCATCAATGTATTAATAAGATTCATCGAGATATTTCCGTTAACAGAACCTTTAAAAACATTTGTTCTCAAATTATGTAAATTGAATACATTTCGTGCCATTGAGATTCTTGAAACAGTGTTTCTAACATCAATATCGCCCGTAATTATTCTTGCCATATTAATTGAACCGCTTCTGATTTCTACAGGAATATCCGCCTGAGCTGAAGAAGTTGAAGCTGGAGAAGCCGGAACATACTTCATAGCTTTATCGGCAACAACCATAAGCTTGTCAACATTCATATATCTTGAAACAACTTTTAAATCAGAAATCTTCAAGACAGAAGAAGGAACAAGACTCATTGTACCGTCAACCTGAATATCAGACCCGTTAAGAATCAAATCCTCAACCTTAAAATCCATATCATGTCCGCGGAATTTAACACCCGCTTTTCTCAAATCAAGCAATAATTCAGGAATAGCAAGATTCTGAACATTAAACCCGCCGCGCATTCTAGGAGAAGCAGCTTCACCAAACACAAATGCGTTTCCATCAACCTTAAACACGGACTGCGGGAATACAAAAACTTTCCCCGTAAGTGGTTTCAAATTGATTTTAATAAGGTTAATTCTATCACCTTCAATTGTTCCATCAACATCAAGAATATCGGTCAAAGAAACAACTTCACGTCCCTTGTCATCAACCGTAACAGTTCTTTCAAATAAACCTGTTTTTTTGATTTTAATTCTGTTTCCTTTCAAATCAACAACAGATTGCAAAGAAAGATTCTTACCCTGCAACTCAGCAAAATCGACAGGTGTAATAAAATTAGCTTTATCACACAAAGCTTGAGCAAACAAAGTCTGCTTTTTGCCGTTACCGTTTAAAGTAACCTTAACAGGAATAGCACCCGCAGAATGTATAAACGGCTTAAATTCACGTCCGATAACTTTAATCATATCATCTGTAGAAACAGAGCCGTGAGCATCAAATGCTATTGATTTTAGCTTTGTATAATCAATAACTTCGCCTGAATATGTAACAGCTGATTTATCGTTAAAGTTAATTTTATTTTCTTTAATTGTTATATTATTATCAGCAATCTCCGTTTCAAACATTGGAGCTGATACAAGAGATTTTGTCTTAGGAAGGGCAAAAGCAAAACCTTCGTTTGTGATTTTACCGCGGAAAGTCTTAGCATCAGCAAAGAATTCACTTGCCAGTTTTTTATCAGTTACAACAAAATTTCCTGCTCTATCTGCAAGATTCAAATTTTCCAAACCTGCAACAACAGTAGCTACAGCTTTTTTGAGCTCACCTTGAAGAGAAAGTTCAAATGTAGCATCTGCTGATTTAAAGTTATAAGCGTTTCTAACTTCTTTTGGCGCAAAAGCGTTGAATAAAATCGGAAGAGGGATTTTATCAGCTTTTATTGCTATATCAGCAACTGATTTTTCGTTAATTCTACCATCAATCGCAATCTTTGATTTATCAATAAACAGACTTGAATCTTTAATATCAAGAATATTATTGTCCAATAAAACATTAATATTAGCTTGTGAAATAACGCTTCCAAGCCCTTTTACATTTACCCCTCCATCTTTAACAACGATTGAGCCGTTTGACTTAAGTTTTTTGAAATTAGTTTTGATATGACAATCAGAATTAATCCCGCCTGTTGCAGTGAAAGCCGCAAGTTCATGCGGAATAGCAAGCGAGTCCAAAAATGCACGGGTCAAAATCAACATATCATTAAATTTAATCTCATTGATTTTAATATCCATATCCATTTTAGGAGTGCCGTAATTCAGTTTACCCAAAAGTGCAATGCTTTGACCTTTTGCAGGTGAAATATTTGTATCCAAATCAACATTTGTACCAAAGAAATGTGATTTAAAATAGCTTTCAGGCAAAGACAAATGACCAACCTTCATTGTAATATTCTCTACATTACAATGTCCCCAAGTTCCATGTTCACGAACAAGAAGTTTTGTATCAATATCAGCTTTCAAATCGTAATTACGATACATCGTAACAGGATTCACAAACGGAATATCAATTCTTTCAGCAGGGTCATCCTCCTCGTCCAATGCAGGTGCAACAGGCGGAAGGAATGTATTAATATCAATATCAGCAGTCAAATTAAGATTTTCGTCACTATAAAATTCAGCATAAGTTTTAACCTTAGCAGTTTTACCGTTAAAATAACCCGCAGTAAGTTTTTCACCCGTAAGAGTTAAATCGTGTTTATTTTTGAGGTCTTTTACAAAAACAAAATAATTATTCAAAGTTACATTCGGAACCTTAACTCTTATCCAAGCAGGGTTAAACCAGCATTCCTTAACCTCTTCTTCTGTATTTTGCTCCAACTTCTGTTCTTTACCTGCGTTGAGCAAGTCTTCTACAAGCTGAACAACTTTGAACTGTTTATCATCCTCAATTTCCAGATTAATATGCAGATTATCGATTTCTAAAGCAGAAACCTTAACCGTCAACAAGAACAAACTAGGAAGCGCAACTCTGGTTTTCAAACCATTAGCATAAAACAAATCCGAACCATCAGGAAGTTTAACCGAAATATCTTCTGCCTTAACTCCAACCCCCAAAAGCGGTGTAGTTATAATCTTTGCATTCTCAAAATTAACATAAAGATTTGCTTGCTCATGAGCTAAATCCTGAATCATAGGTTTATATTCATTGATATTAACAACATTTGGCAATACAAACAAAAAGCTTAAATAAGCCAACCCGACAACTCCAAGAGTCGAAAATCCAAATATCTTCCAGAATTTACGCATAACATATCCTCAATTTAATAACAAGGATATTCTACCACAAAAATATTTCCCTTCAGCCTTTCACAGCTCCGTCATTTTCGCCCGAAATAAAGTACCTTTGCATTGCAAGGAAAAATATAATAATCGGAATAGTCGAAATAATAGAACCCGCAGCAATAAATCTCCAGTTAGCAGAAAACATGCCTTGCAGATTATTTATACCAACAGGAAGAGTGTACATAGATTCTTTGGTCAGCATAATACTCGGCCATAAAAACTCACCCCACGACCCGATAAAAGTAAACACAGCAAGCACTGCCAATGTCGGCTTAACCATCGGAAGCACAATCTTAACAAACATCTGAAAAACATTACACCCGTCAACAATAGCAGCTTCTTCCACCTCACGCGGAACTTTCAAAAATGCCTGCCTCATCAACATTATCCCGAAAGCACTAACTGCAAACGGCATTACAAGCCCGATATATCCCGCAGCGTTACTAACACTGTCTATTAAATGTAATTTCAAAGTAATTATATAAACAGGAAGCATAATTGCCTGAAACGGTATCATTATAGTAGCAAGAATAGAAAAGAAAAATATTTTTTTTCCCTTGAATTGCATTCTCGCAAGCGGATATGCCGCCAGAGAAGATAAGACCAGATTAAGTAAGACCGTAAGAGCAGCTACAATCATACTATTCACAAAATACCCTACAAAATCAACTTTATGCCACACATCAATATAATTAGCCCAAGTAAAATCAGTTGGAATAATCGCAGGCGGATATGCAAAAATATCCTCGCTCAATCCTTTCAAAGAAGTCGACGTAAGCCAGATAAACGGAAATATTGATAGGAGGGATGTTCCTATCAATATTACGTGAATCATAGATTTTGAGAATATTTTCTTAAACATTAATAATCCATCTTATATCCGCTTTCAATCAAGCGTGCAGTACAGCCGACACCTAGTCTGGCTTTAACTGCATCTGTACAAGCATAATCACTACTAGCATTATCCCAAGTCGAAGTAACATTTTGATTAACCATAAAAGAAACATCACGCCCGCCAAAAGGATACAAAACTCCGTCATCACCTAAATTAAAATAAAATATATCACGGCCGAACATATTAGGCGGTTGAGAACCATTAGTATCAATTGTTATAAAAGCTACCCTTCTACGCAAATTTATACCATTATCCAGAGCTTGTGCTGCTGTAATTACTCTATTCTCAGCATTACCTGTACCAATCATATAAACTGTATTTTTATTACTACTAAATACAACCTTACCCGTCATTGCCCAATTATTTGCACCAATACTATTACGATTAATATCTCGTACAGTTTGACCACGATAGAAATTAGCTACACTTCTATCAAACGACTGAATTTCTATATAATCTGAAATGTCACCAACAAAACTTCTAATATTATTCTCAGATGTAGATGATGATAAGTTATTAGCCACTCTTCTCCAAGCTCTTGTATCAGTCAGCTCTGTAGCATCTTCTGCTGCCATCATGCTGCGCATAGCTGTCTCAAAATCCGATACAGCAGTGGCAAGGGCAGCCCCCTGAACATTTCTTTGATGAGCAGAAACAAGAGTCGGCACTGTTAGAGATGAAACGACACCAACGAGTGCAAGTGATATTAAAACCTCTGCCAGAGTAAATCCTAATTTTTTCATTCTATAAAGCCTCACATAAATTTATAAATTGATTGTAGCATATTTTCATACTCTATACAATAAAAAAGAGCGACTTTCATCGCTCTTTTTTCCTTATATTAAACTAAAGAATTAGTTTTCAAATGCCCATCTAGCAGCAGGGCTGTTTGGAACCGCAAAACCAGCTCTCAATCTTACAGGGAATTGGTCTCTAATTACACGGTTATCTGAAGAACATTTAGTATTCAAACCAGCAACAGTACCATCGTCTTTAGGTTCACTTGTTGTACCCAAAGTTGCCTTATTACAGTTAGAAATAACGTTAGGACCTTTTAAACCGTTTGTATCAAATACAACTGACAAACCTTTTGGCAAACCATCAGATTGAATTGCACTTGTAGTATTATTATTAGCTAATGCTGTTGGGAATGACAAAGCGGTTCCGTCACGGAAGAATAAAGCATAGTTTGCTGTATTTTTAGCAGCTGCACCTTCACCAATTCCAAGACGAGATGTACCTGATTTAGAAGGATCATACTGAGTTCTGTTTACTAATAATGCATATAATGATGGCTGAGCTACTATGTCAGAGCTGGTTACAGCACCAACTGTTAAATCTGCGTAACTGATACCGTCAATAGCTTGGCTTAACTGTGCTGCTTCAGTTAATGTGTTAATACCTTTCTTCAACGCTGTCTTTGCTTGTTGTTCTTGTGTGTTAGTCATCAATGCCGGCAAAGTCATGGTTGCAATAACACCGATAATTGTTAAAGTAATCAAAACTTCCGCAAGAGTGAAACCATTCTTCTTCATTGTTATTCCTTTCTCTTCTTATATTTTTTATCTTAAGTGAATACTTCTTATATGTTCATTCTATCAAACTTACAAGAATGTGTCAATTGTTTTTAAAAAATATTTAAGAAAAAATTATGCCAACGCTTCAAATTTCTTGCCACGTTTATTTACCAATGTAATCGATGCCTGCGAATTCAGGAAATTCAAAGCTCCCATAAAAGAAGTCTTATTGCTAAACTCAGCTCGCGCTTCAGTCATGGTCTCTTCAATTTCATTATTTGCAATCTCATCAGATGAAACTCTGTTACGATAATTAATTTGAGCCTTAACCTCTTCAATTTTTCGTTGAGAAAAACCAACTTCAACATCCTTTTTCACAGGCATTTCAGCTTTTTCTTCAACCTTTGGCTCAACAGCAGCAGAAAACGGATTCTTATTAGATACAAATGTATCCCTTGCTAAATCCATGATATCATTTCTAACCGCACTTGTATAAGACTCCTGAGACTCCTTTGTCATTGATTCAGCACGCTCTCTTGCACGCTTGAAAATCATCTCTTTCAATGCGTCTGCTTCCTGTCGGTTTACTATTGAATCAAATTTATAGCTGCTCATAGTCTTCCTCTTATTTATATAAAACCATAATTGTTAAAAAAATTGACATTTTGGTATATATTAAATATATAATCGTTACATAAGTTAATATTTCGTTATAATTAATTTTTCAACCTATATGCGCCCATGAGCCCGATTTGGCATGTAAAACAGGGGTCAAACCCTTCAAACTATTTGTGTTTTCAAAAAATTTAGTGTATAATGAAATTGCTATTTATATTTCGGCTAGTGTAAAATCTTAACAGGAAGGATTCAACCGACCTGTTTTCTTTTGCCCACGAAGTGGGCTTTAACAAGGGTAGTACAACAATCACATTACTTTAAGTATTCTAATACTTGCACTAAGGCTTTTGAGCGGTGAGAAACTTTATTCTTTTCCTCATCCGGAAGTTCTGCAATAGTTTTATCAGAACCTTTCAACATAAATATAGGGTCATAGCCAAATCCATACCCGCCGCGCTGCTCTTCGATAATAGAGCCCTCGCAAATTCCTTTGCATGCAAAAGCAACTTTCCCTTCAGGGTTAATAAGCGTCATAGCACATTCAAAATGAGCAGTTCTGTCCTGAACTCCGTTTAACTCTTTTAAAACTCTATCAATACGTGCCTGAGGAGTATCTGCATATCTGGCAGAATAAATTCCGGGTTTACCGCCAAGAGCATCAATACATAATCCTGAATCATCCGCAAGTGACCATGTTTTAGATATTTCCCATGCCGCACGAGCCTTGATATAAGAATTAGCTTCAAAGGTTTCACCGTCTTCTACCGGATCAAATCCTGAAGGCGGAAGAATAAACTCAATTCCGTATCCGCTTGCAATTGCATTAATCTCTTTTACTTTATGCGCATTTGATGATGCCAGAACTATTTTCATAAAACCTCTAATAATACTTAAGCTCTTTGTTCAAGTCCAGTTTACGGCCTTCTTTTCCAAAAAGTTTAATACCCAAACCCATTTTAGCAAGCCTGTATTCCAAACTTACTCTCAAAACTTCCAAGCCATACTTGCATGAGCGCATAAAATTAATTGACGACGCTTCTTTAAAATACTTTGTAGGACAAGATATTTCACCGATTTTATAATCATTATAAAGAATCAAAGCCAACATCTGATTATCAAAAATAAAATCATCACTGCAATCTTCCAAAGGCATGGTTTCTAAAATCTTGCGCGTAAAACCTCTAAAACCTGTGTGATATTCTGAAAGTTTCTGTCCGATAACAAAATTCTGGAACTCTGTCAAAAACCTGTTAGAAATAAATTTATACAAAGGCATTCCGCCCTTTAAAGCCGAGTTACCAAGCATTCTTGAAGCAATAACAGCATCATACTCATCAAATGCCATCATAGAAGCAATTGCAGGAATAAGCTTCGGCGTATATTGATAATCAGGGTGAAGCATAATTACAATATCTGCTCCTGCTTTAAGAGCTGCTCTATAGCAAGACTTTTGGTTTCCGCCGTATCCGAGGTTTTTTTCGTGCACAATAGTAGTGATATTTAACTGTTTTGATATTTCTTTTGTTTTATCAGAAGAGAAATCGTCGACAAGAATAATCTCGTCGACGAAATTTTGATAAATCTCATTATAAGTTTTTTCTAAAGTTTTTTCTGCATTGTAAGCAGGCATTATAACTACAACTTTTTTGTTGTTAATCATTGAGTTATACCCTAGCCCTCTACAGCTTCCTCAGCTTCTTTTTCTTCTGCGTTACGGATTGTAGCCTTGTCAGAAGACAAAGATTTGTCTTTAAACTTTTTAACCTGTCTGTCAAGCTTATCAGCTAACAAATCAATGCTTTCGTACATTGAATCAGCAGACTCTTCACAGCGAACAACACCGGTATTCATTTTGCAAGAAACTTCCGCAACATGTTTACCTGATGCAGCAGGGTTTTTGATTACAGATAGAACCACATCGATTGCAGTGATTTGATCATAGTGGTTTACTACTTTGCCTAATTTTTCTTTTACATAGGCTTTAATAGCGTCAGTAATCTCAATGTTTCTACCATTTACATGTATATGCATTTACACCTCCTAATGTGCTACCTTCTAATTGTACAACATCTTGAAGATAATTTAAACCCCTACTCTAAAATCTGTGGTAATTCTACATTAGGTGTACCGATTGTTCTAACAAGCTCTAAAACAGCTGCTTTCATCTGGCATTTTTGTGCTGTAGCACTGAAAAAATCACTGTAAAAACATCCGACACAGTTACAACCGCGTTTGTAGCATTCAAGCGCTGTTGGTGTCCATCTTTTAACAGCAATAGCTCTTCCCATATCACGACTTTTAAACACTTATTCCTCCAAAAACAACCCGAATCGGTTGTTCAACTTTTCCCCAAATCTCTCGCCGATTCCCTTAACTATATTTCTATTATATGGGTTAAGCGCACTTTTACAACCCATCAAATTCAATTGTAAAGACTTTTTTACATATACAAAAAGTCGGAAATCTATTCGGCTTGGGCACCATGACCCATGCCAAACCCCCATGCTTACATGGGTTTGCATGTTATTTTACAAAGATTAAGTTTTGTAAAAAAAGAAGCATGTTAAATTTTAATAAGTAAGAACTTACTGTCTTTAAGCGCCAAGACTTTGTGTTCCTGCTCTTTTTTAAACATAATTAATTCACCTTTTTTAACAGTGAATTTTTCTGCTGCAAAATGAAGCTCAACTTCACCTTCATAAACGATTACGCAAGCATCACATACAGAAATATGGTCATCGACGATTTCATCTTTCTTTAATGAAACAACCGTAAGACTTGAGTTGTCATGTTCAAGAAGGGTTTTCATCACAAAACCTTCAATCTTTTTGTCAGGTAACTCCTTTAATTCTAAAACATTGTAGTACATAAATTTCTCCTTTCTTAAATACGTATTTCTTTTTTAAATGCATCCTGAAACTCTTTTCGGTATAAGAATCCCAGATGAGAACCATTATTCAGACAGACAACATTATCAGGCGAATAAAGCTTTATTTGCTCAAGCTGTTTTTTATTCACAAAAAAATCATCCAATGAGTGATAAATCTTATAATTTTTACCTTCTTTTAAGTAGGAAGCAATTGCATACAAACTCGCATCATAGCGAATATCTTCAAGCGTTGCCCCTGATTCGGCAAGAAGATACTTTTCTACATAGTCGCGATAACTCAAGTTATTAATCGAGTTATAAATATCGCACTTTTGGGTTTTACAAGCACCTTCAAGAGTAAAAACCAAATCCGACAATTTTTGTCTCAAAAGAAAACTTGTAATCAACTTGCCTTCATCTTCCGTAAACGGAAGCTCTTTGAAATCAAATTCAGGGTCGCTTTTTTGTTTGAACATCTGCAAGATTTTCGCAGCTGTCACAGCGGTTTTATGCTTCACTTCAGGCGAACTCTTGTCAAACTCTTCACTGTTTTTATCTACCTGATTCATCGCATAAACTAACTCAATGGGAGGCGAAATTGCAATAAACTTTGAAATTCCGAGTGTATTATTCTTACTCTCTTTTTCCCCGATAAATAATGTTGCCATTGCTCCAAACGAAGTACCGACAAGAACCTTATCTCGGAAGCTGCAATCATGCTCTTTTTCGAGTTTTTCGATAATTTTCCTGCTTACAAGCCTTAGATTATCCGCATCGACAGCAGGAATCCCCGGACAATATCCTTTTGGCATACTTTTAGCGAACTCCCATTGAAAATGATTTCCTTGAATAATAACCGAATATCCTTCATCATAGAAAATCTTGGCAAACACAACCGAGTGATGGCATGTAATCCCTTCGCCGATTGAAGGATAAAGAATAACAACAGGAGCTGTTTTATCCTTTTGCAGAATGTATTTAAAACTATAGTTATCCCTGTCGGGAACAATATTCACAGAATCAGTCTTAATCCTGTGCGCAAAGCTTCTATTCCAAATAGAGAGTTCATGCCAGATAGATTTATTCAAATCAGGCACGTCAAATAATGCCGTACGCATAGAGTCCACAACAGGCGACTGGGCTTTGTAATCCGCAAGCACAATATCAGGCTTTAAATCACACGCAGCACCTGTTGACGCTCCTTCCACAAGCTCATCCATGCCTGCAAGCACTGCTTCTTCATCATAAATCTGCTGAAGCTGTTCCATAATATTAGGCAAATCTTTCTTGTCCTGAATATTTGCAATAATCTCTTCTTCCAGAAGTTTTGCATCAGTACTCAACAGGTCTTTTCTGTCGAGGTCGGAAGTTTTGATATAGTTTTCCATACCATATAGTTTTTTTGCAATATCATACGGGTCGGCATAAGCAGATTCAATCATTTTGGCAACAGGCTGCATAAAGGATGTTTTGTTAACAAAGAATCCGAATTTCACAAGTGAAGTTACAGGTGATGCAAAATAAACCGAAGGATCAAGAGCTGCTTCAATCAATCGTCCGAGCAAAGAGCGCGGAGTACAGGTGTTCAAAATCGGCATAACAAGAAACGAGCCTGATTTTACATTACATTTGGCAAGCGCTTGATCCATATTTTCTGTAGATGGTTTGATTTTAAAAAGTTTCTCAGCAGGGTCATAAAGCCCGCCCAAACCTATCGTTGTATTGGTAATAAATCGTTTTGTTTCATCTTTTGCGCCCTTAAAATCCTTTTGTAAAAGACAGCTTGCAAGCCGTTTGGGGTACTCAATATTCAAATATGCACTCTGAATCCTGTCCATCCCGTATTTAGGAACAATTGACGACCACAAAATATGAACGGGACGTGCGACATACTTATTGAGTTTTGTATTCAGATTAAACATTTTACGATTGAATTTCTCGTACTTGTCTTCTCCGACATACATTTTGCCCAAATCACAAAAACGGCATTCCTCCTGAGCTGCCAGAATAGGATTAAAGCTCAAACAAAACAATATAAATAATGTTATAACTCTTTTATTCTTTAACAAAATTTTTCCCTCTGGATGTATTATTCACCAGAGGGAAAAATTTTGTATTTAGCCGATTGGAGAAATTAACAAGTTAATTTAACCAAGTGCCTTTTCTGCCTGTAATTTCTTAACTTCTTCAATAATCTGGAACACAGGAACTTCCCATGCTTTAGAAGTTGGCGCCTGAAACGGTCTTATGCTCTTATACCATGCAATATCTTTACCTTCTGTTTGGAACCATCTCCATTCGGTAATCTTATTGAACAAGGCAAATGTTTTAACACCTAAAGCACCTGCAAGGTTCATAACCCCGTTGTCGGTTGTAACAATTAAATCCATTGATTTCATTGCTGCAGCCGTGTCTTCCCAGTTTTTGAAAGTACGACCGAGTCTGATTAATTCAGCATTCTCAGGAATTCTATCCATCTGGTGTGTCAAATCATCAACCTGGAAGCTATATACCTCAACCCCAGGCATCATCATAAGAGGATGCAGGAATTCAAGCGGAATATCACGGTCTGTTTCTTTAGAAGCTAAAGTACCTTCATAAGCGATACCAATTTTAAGTTTGTTATTGTCATTGATATGCTCTTTTCTATATGCATTGACTTTTGCTCTTCCAACCTTCAAATAACCACCCGCAAGAGGGATTGTATCAGGTTTGGTTTCACAAAGAATTGGTAAATCCATCATTGCTATATAATAGTCATAATTAATCTTAGACAACTCATCTTCCCGATAAATATCCACACCAAGATTAGAGCCTTTAAACAGGTCAATTAGTCCGTTTTGAACAACAAGAGAAACTTTGGCACACTTATTCTGCAATTGTTTTACAAATCTTACAAACATAATTGAGTCACCAAATCCTTGTTCAAAATGCACAAGAACATGTTTTTCACTGATATCAACTTTCATGTTCCAGCGTTTTTTCTTGTTATTGAAAATAGCAGGGAACGAATTTTGCCCCAAATCCTCTTTCTGGAATCTGTGCTGCAAGAATTTAAACCCTTCAGAGAATCTCTGATGTTTAACCAAATAAGCACCATAAGAGTGTAAATCCGAATGAGTAGGACTCAAATACAATAGTTTTGAGTAAAACTCATCAGCTTTTTGAAGTTCATCAAACTTACCGTAAACATACGCAAGGTTCTTAACAACAATTCTGTTATTTGGAGCAAGCGAAAACGCTTTTTCAAGGTATTCGATTTGTTTTTCCTTGAACTTATCCTGATAACAGGTTGAATACAAGTGACCAAGCATATTGTACAGAGAAAAGTTATTTGCATTCTTTTCAAGCGCTTTTTCATAGTATTCAATAGCTTTAAGGTTATCTTTGATATCTGCATAAGTAATATCTGCAAGATAAATATAGACGTCTTCTTTATCAGGAGAAACCTCTTCAAACCGTCTCAAGAATTTAATCGCCAAATCCGCATTACCGATAGCTTTCATACAAAGCCCGATTTGTTTATAAATAGTAATCGGAAAACCTGAATACTTCATCAAATCGCGATAAATCTCAATCGCCTCAATCCATTTTTTCTCCTGAGTTTTATCCTGTGCGTACGCAAGCGCATGCGTAATATATTTTTGAGTAACATCTTCAAACTCACGCCCCTCAAGCTGAGGGAGAATATCACGATAAATCTTAAGCCCTTTTTCGTAATCTTTATTATTGCAATAGTATTCAGCCATTGCGGTATCCATAGAAAACAGCAGGTCTTTTGCCGTATCTATCGGAATCTCTTTTTTTACAACAAGCCGTCTTGAAACTTGCATACAAAAACCCTCTCTAATTAAGTATAATAATCTCAATATACCATATTATCTTAATTTGGGCTCATCCATCTATATTATCCATTGTTTGCGAAGACGCGGAATAACATTTTTTTGCTGCATATCTTTTATAGCGTAATCAAGATTTTCTTTTAGTTTAACAGTTGAATTACCTTTCTTGAAAGCAATACCGTAAGGCTCTCTAGAGTACCGTTTTGGCAGCAATTTAACTGATTTATCATCCATTACAAAACGACTCAAAATCGTATCATCAGATGTTATAGCATTAATCCTACCAGCTTTTAGTGCTCTATAAGCATCGGGATAGCTTCTGAATCCCAAAAGATTAGCAGTAGGAACAAGGTTCTTCATATTCTTTTCAGCAGTCGTACCGAAAATAACCCCTACATTTTGCCCCGCAAGATCAGTCAAAGACTTAATTGAACTGTTCGCATTAACCAAAACAGCTTGCCCTGCTGCATCATAAGGAATAGAAAAACTCACTACTTCCTGCCTTTGCGGAGTAATTGTTACAGTAGAAATAACTATATCAACTTCTCCTGTAGATGCCATAATAAGTCTGTTTGACGGTGTTACGGGTACAAATTCCAATCTGTCGCGGCTTTTTAAAACATATTGCGCGATATATCTGGCTAAATCAGCATCATAGCCGACAATTTCGCCTTTTTCATTAACAAACCCGAATGGCTTTGAATCAGTATTTATCCCGACTCTTATTTTCCCGCGCTGCATAATTTCATCATACAAATCCCCTTCCGCAAACTCATCTTTTGAAGGGAAAAGCATCATATAAACTCCTGCAAGCGCAATCAGGATAAAAAGAAAAAGTATCGCGAATTTTTTCATACCCTATTTCTCTCTAACAGGCATTCTTCCGCAAGATTTGTCTTCATCACAGAAGCCCAAACGCTGACATTTAGGAACAAGGTAAGGTTTCAACCAAGGTTCCTGCGCAACAAGCTCTTCACACATAGCTTTAACCATGTTTCTGATTTCATATTGAGCTCTTGTACAAAGCCTTAAATTAGCAATATGAATAAGTTCTCTCAAGTTCAAACTTGCAACAATAGAAGTTGCAGCAGCATTCGGAAGAACGGCTCTCGCATCCTCAGCAGGAATTCCCGCTTCTGTTAATTCACAATAGAATTTGGAAATATCTTCCATAAAGTTAACAAACTTTGCTTTTAATTCTTCATTTCTCTCAATTGTAGGAGGAATTAAATAATCAAACTGACCTTTTTCCTTAACATACCTCTGAGATTTTTGGGAAAAAGACATGTGTCTGTGTCTTACAAGCTGATGTGTACAAGCTCTTGAAACATTTGAAATCGCAAAAGTCACCTGAATATGTTCAATAGTAGAATAATGACCGGAAGAAACAACACGCTCAATAAGGTTAAGCATTTTTTCTTCATCATCTGTGCTCTCATAAATTTCATAAGGCGCTAATGCACTATAGCACGTTCTGCAAGCTGTATAAATGGTCTTAAGCATATTTTCCGGTTTTGAAATCAAATGTACAACCGGTTTATTATTATCAGTCATCTTTTTCGTCTCTCTTCCCTAATCTAAAGTATTAAACTGCTGTTGTAGAAGCACTTGCCGCTTCTTCATAAGGATTTTCCAATCCTGCATCCTGCGCCGCTTTAAACGCTGTTTCAAAAATCTCATCAGAATTATCCGCAATCTGAGGATTTTCTATAAGTGCTTTAAGGTCATTGTTAACATCATCAGCACCCTTGAACAACATAGAACGACCTAATGCTTCCGCTTTTGAATCAGAAAAATCCGTTAATTGAGGTTTAACATCAATAACCTCAGGCTGTTCAGGAGCATTCTTCTGCAAACCTGCATAATTTACCTGATTAACACTAATCTTAGGACCATTAACTTCACTCATATACACCTCGCTTTTCAATTTAATTAATTATATCATATCACTCGTTTGTTCAACCATCCATTCATACTAAAACGCGTAATAAAAATTTTTTGCTAGTTGATTTTTTGTTATTTACAAATATTTACAAGCAGTTTGACTTTTAGTTTTACGTCATTAAGAAATGTAAAGAAGACAAAAATTGTAAACATATTTCTTAACAATTCACGATTTTCACCAACAAAAATACCCCCATTAGTAAACTTTTATTTCGTTTTGTAACAAAGGCGTATTTACCCCTAAAGATTTGCCCCAAAACGCCGATAACACAGTTATCAAACGGGAATGTAGTTAATAGTTAATCGGAGTAAGTATAATGAAAAAGGCGTTTATCGCACTGTTCGCATTTTTTGCGTTAACAATTACACAGGCATTTGCATACAATGTAGAGAGTTTCTCAAACGATGCAACAATTATTTCTGCTATGAAATTATTGGAACAAAACGGCGAATATGACGTTTTTGCTAATCTTAAAAAGAACTCCGTTAAAATCAAGTTTTATAACTTAAACAACTACGGCGCGGTTTATGCAGCAAACACTTATGATAACTACGGAAGAAGAGTTATCTTAATCAATTCAAAATACAAAACAGCTCCAATCGAACAAATTGCATGTTTAATCGCACACGAAAGCTGCCACGTATTAAGAAAAGCAACATTGGAAGAAGAAGCAACTGCTACTCAAAAAGAAGCATCTTGCTGGTTAAAACTAAAAAATAATTCAGTAACCTACCCTGAAACAAAATTAACAAAAAGATTAGACAAAATCTCAAACCTATACTTAGCATCAAAAGACGGTAACAACTATATCCAAGACAAAATCGCAAGCAGCAGTTTTTATAAAGCACAATTAGGTATATAATAAAAAAGGTCGGACAAAATGTCCGACCTTTTTAACTTTCTACCCTTATTAAAATACTATAGTTAGTTCTTCATCAGGGTTCAAGCTTGAATCGTTTGTAGTGTTAGGAACGATGATGTATTTGCATTCATCAACAAGTTCATAAAGTACGCCAAACGGACAGCTTACTGCTAATTTAGTGATATCATAAACACCTTTACCGATAGCAACTGTTGTGCTGCCAAGGCTCTTAGCACCTTTTAGAGGGTGAAGAGAGAATGTATCACATAAAGCATCAGATACATCACTTACTGCTTCTTCAGCTGTATTTGAAATAACTTCTGCTACAGAAGAAACTGTTCTTCCGCCAACACCTGCTGCTCTGCCTACAAATGCTACAGGAGATGCTAACAATCTTGAAGCAATGTTAGGGTTCTTAGCTACGTCAACTTGTGCGCTTGAAAGCTTTTTAGGGAATTCTGCACAAAGGTCGCCGTTTTTGATTTTGTCAAACCCAACTTCAAGGTAACCAGGGTTTTTAACACCAGGTCTTGAAACAGAAATTACATGACCGTAAACTGTTGAACCAGCAGGGAAGCATTTTCCGTTAACTGTAACATCAGCAGTTGTTTTAGCTGAGAATGTTTCACCAACTTGAGATGTTCTTGCTGATAATCTTTCAGATAATTTGATTTTTACTGCAACAGGTTCGTACTTAGTAGCACAACCGATAGCGCCGTTTGTTAAATCAATCTGGAAGTTATTTTTCATTGCTGAAATAAAGTAAGCAACCTGTTCTTTAGAAAGATATTCGTCATTGATAACTTTATCTGTGTTTGGAACAAGGTTTAGTAAACCTGAAGCAACTACTTCGTTTGTTGCAGCATAAGCCCATTGAGGAACATACTTAATTGTTTTTCCGTTAAGAGTTGGTGTTGCAGTTTTGCTTGCTTCAATATTCATTAATTTAGCAAATGTACAGAACACTTCTGCTTTTGTAATAGCTTTATCAGGTTTGAATGTTGCATCAGGATAACCAATCATAACATCAGAAGATAAAACTCTTTCGATTTCTGTTTTTGCCCAGTAACCTGCTTCAAGGTCAGTATATTTAGATTCTTCACCTTTAGTTAAACCTAAACCTTCTGAAATTAAGAATGCTAATTCAGAACGTAATACAGGCATTTTAGGGTCATGAAGGTTTCCTCTTCTTTGATCCATTTTAGCCTTCATATCATCTAATGATTGTTTAGCACCGCGGCCAACTACTACGTTTTGTTTTTTGTCAATTGTTTTAGCTTGACATGGCTTGTAAATTTTACCGCCAACAACTACATCACTTTCAGCAGTTACAAGGTTTTGAGCTTGTGAGCCGAAAAGAGTAGGGTGTGCATAAGCTTGAACAGAATCATCAGCCATTGAAACACCTGCTGATAATGCCATTGCACTTACTGCGAGTAAAAGTTTTTTAGAAATTTTCATACTTCTCCTTTCATTCGGTCTCTAAGACCGTTTGTTTTACTCTCTTTTTCTATACTATACTTATTTCTTACGTTTTTGCACCAGATAAGCTTGAGGGTAGCAATAATCTTCTCTAAAACCTATCTTTCTGTACATTTTTAAAGCTTTATAATTATTGGTTTCGGTTGTAACATTAACTTCGGAGAAATTTCTTTTACCGAGTTTTGTCCAATCGACCATAGTTTTTATTGTACGATTTAAAAGCAATTCTGAAAATCCTTTGCCTCTATGATTTTTTTCGATTGCCACAAGCGGAATATTTGCAATCTTACCACCCGTAATATTGGCGAAAGCAAACCCGCAAGGTTTATCATTACAAAGCAATACGGATGTTGCATCAGGCAGAAACTCACCGTAAATATTTTCAACAACTTTGTTAATAATATCTTTTGTACCTTCAATTGATTTATAACGCGTATCATAAACCGCATCCTGTGTATCTTTGAAAGATTCATGAATTACTCTGATTGCATCTTCTCTATAGTTGTCGTCATAACTTACAATTTTGTATTCATCAGGTTTTTCAGCAAGTTTCATATTCTCCAAAATTCTTTCTGATGAAGCATTTCCCATAATGAATCTTAAAACAGCAAGACCGATAAATTTAAACCCGTATTTTGCAATATCAGCCGTAAATACAGATTGATGACCTAACATAGGATATGAAACGACTTTGTTTTGGCGCTCTGCCTCAGTTAGTTCAAGAAATTTTTCGATAAGAACTTTTTGTTTAGTGGTTTCATTTTCGGCACCCAGACAGTGAATAAGATTAAGTTCAATTGATTCGGAAATAGAAGTTGTATAAACCAAAAATGCGGTCGGAATCTGATTTTCTTTAAGAACTATACATTTAAGATAGTTTTTTTCTACGGCATCAATAAACTCTTCATGTTCAAGCGGTTCAAGCTCAAACTTATATTCGCTTACAGCCTTTGATTTAAAATCATTGTAAACGCCCTTAAAAATTTTGTAAGAGTCGCTCGTGAGTAATTCTGCTACGTAGTTTGTAATTTCCGCCATAAAAATTTCCTTACATTATGTGATGCATCTTTTCACGCTTGGTGTTGATGTATCTTTCATTATACTTATTCACTTCCGATTTAATATTAATATTTTCGTGGATTGTTAGTCCGTAACCTTTAAGCCCGATTATTTTTTTAGGATTGTTTGTAATCAGATTAAAATTATTGAACCCTAAATCAAGAATAATCTGCGCGCCTACACCATAGTTTCTCAAATCAGGTGCAAAACCTAATGAAACATTAGCTTCAACGGTATCCTGACCTTCTTCCTGCAGCTTGTAAGCTTTTAGTTTGTTAATCAAACCAATACCGCGGCCTTCGTGGTCTCTCATATAAATAAGAGCACCTTTTCCATGTTCCTGAATCATCTTTAAAGCTTCGTGAAGCTGCCAGTTGCAGTCACATTTTAAACTATGGAAAATATCACCGGTTAAACATTCACTGTGCACTCTTACAAGCGGAATTCTGTTTGAGCCGTCATCTTTAACAAGCGCAACATGTTCACAACCTGTAATTGAATCCTGATAACCGATTATATTGAAATCCCCGAATTGAGTAGGTAAAAATACTTCAACTTCGCGGGTAACAAATCTTTCTTTTTTGAGTCTGTAAGCAATCAAATCAGAAACTGTTATAAATTTAATTCCGTGTTTTTTTGCAAACTCATACAAATCATCTCTGCGTGCCATTTGACCGTCTTCTGCCATAATTTCACACATCACCCCCGCAGGTCTGTGCCCGCAGATTTTAGCCAAATCAACAACAGCTTCCGTATGTCCGCATCGTTTTAGAACACCGCCTTTTCTTGCCACACAAGGGAACATGTGTCCAGGACGTCTTAAATCAGAAGGTACGGCATCGGTAGCAATCGCTACTTCTATTGTTTTTGCTCTGTCATAAGCCGAAATTCCTGTGGTAACACCATATTTAGGATGTGCGTCAACACTCAAAGAAAACGCTGTCTGCATACTTTCGGTATTTTTTTGAACCATCTGCGGAAGGTCAAGTTTTTCTGCAATTTCAGGAGAAATCGCAAGACAAATCAATCCGCGTGCTTCTTTAGTCAAAAAATTGATAAACTCAGGAGTCGCAAACTCGGCAGAGATAATCAAATCACCTTCATTTTCTCTGTCTTCATCATCTGCAACTATAAGAGGTTTTCCGACTCTGAAATCCTCGATAGCTTCTTCTATTGAACTGAATTGATTTGTGTGTTCCATTTTCTATATAAACCCGTTTTCCTGCAGTAAATCCATGGTTATGCTTGACCTATTATCACTTGTTGATAAAAATTTTTCAACATACTTGGCTAACATGTCAACCTCAATATTTACAAATCCGCCTGTTTTTAGATATTTTAAATTCGTGTTTTCAAAGGTATGAGGGATTATTGCCAAAGTTATAATATTATTATTTACATTTGCAATTGTTAAGCTGATTCCGTTAATTGTGATTGAACCTTTTTTAATCGCATATTTTGAAAGTTCTGACGGCAATTCAAAACTCAACTCACAGTTTTGGCTGGCAGATAAAAACTTCCCCTGACCGTCAATATGTCCTGAAACAATATGCCCGCCAAATCGTCCGTTAGCCGCCATTGCGCGTTCAAGATTAACAAAATCACCTGATTTTAAGGTATTAAAAGTAGTAATTTTAAATGTTTCGGCAGAAATATCCGCAGTAAAAGAAGCAGATGTAAAATCTACTACCGTAAGACAAACCCCGTTAATTGCGATACTGTCGCCAAGCTTAACATCTTCAAGCACAGTTTTGCACTCAACAGTAATCTTATCAGATGTGATTTTTTGGACTTTGCCTAATTCTTCTACGATGCCTGTAAACATAAATTAATTTTACCACAAACTAATCTTCAGGCATTTTAAAATTCATGACAAAAACTTTACCTTGTTCGATTACAAGTTCTTTACCTTTATTAGCATAAGAAAGCGGAGTACTTTCATAAACCGAAACAACAGCTGATTTAGCTCTATTACCCTGCTCATTCTTAACAGCACCTTCTACAAGAGCCACCCCTGGGCCGAAGAATCCGTCAAGAAGCTTATTGCCCACAACCACAGCACCGGTTTTAGCAACAGATTTTGCATCCACATCACTTAGATTACTGTATTTGGCTTGAATATTCTGTTCTACCTTAAACCACTTTTGAGTATTGTAGTCAAAGTAATCTGTCGGAACAAAAGTAAAAGTAGCATTGCGTTTCAATCTTTTAGGGTCTTTGACATTTTCAATTCTGCCTTTAATAATTGAACCCGCATATACAGGGTACCCGTTTGTAGTAAATCCCTCAACCACCTTCACACTCCAGACACGAGGCGGGGTCTCGGTTGAAAAATCCGACATCGCTTCAACTTTTATATTTTTTGCAAACACAGATGTTGGAAATAATAAGATTATAAATAATAAAATTATCTTCTTCATACTAAATAATATAGCTAATTTTGCCTAAAGTTACAATAGCTTAACAAACTCTACCGATTTGTTTTGTTTAGTGTAAAATGGGTAAGTATTGGAGTAAAATTATGACAATTCAAGAATGGTTTGATAAACGTAAAGAAGCTCAAATTGAACGCAGAGCAAAAGAAATGAAGGGAATTGAAGACTCTAATCCGAGTTTATGGATTAAATGTGTTCATTGTGATTCCCAGATTCTTAAATCAGAATTAGAAGAAAACTTAATGGTTTGTCCTCATTGTGACTACCACTTTAGAATAAACGCGAAAAAAAGAATCGCACAACTATTTGACCAAGGCTCTTTTGAAGAGTTCTTTAAAGGTGTAAGACCTACTGACCCGTTAAACTTCGTTGATACTGAATCTTACTCTGACAGACTAAAAAAAGCGCACGATAAAACAGGGCTTGATGAAGCTGTTATCACAGGTTTGGCAACAATCGAAGGACATAAAATCGCTGTTGCGGTTATGGATTTTGATTTTATGGGCGGTTCTATGGGTAGCGTTGTAGGCGAAAAAGTTACAAGAATTATGGAAAAAGCTCTTGCTTTAAAACTACCTATGCTTGCAATCACCTCATCAGGCGGTGCAAGAATGCAGGAAAGTGCGCTAAGCTTGATGCAGATGGCAAAGACTTCATGCGCTATCGGAAAGCTTGATGAAGCAGGCTTGT
>JAMPIM010000011.1 GCA_023662705.1 Candidatus Gastranaerophilales bacterium
TGTTGTTAAAAACAGTTTATAATAAACATGTAAAAAGAACAAACAAGTAATAAGGAGATACAGATATGGCAACACAACAAGAAGAAAACTTAATCAATTTATTAGACGGATATGTAGAAAAAGGCGGTCACCACTTGAACGTAAACGTATTCAACCGTGACACATTATTGGATGCACAAGCTCATCCTGAAAAATATCCGCAATTAACAGTGAGGGTTTCAGGCTATGCCGTAAACTTTATTAAACTTACAAAAGAGCAACAGGATGATGTTATTTCAAGAACATTCCATGCCGGTTTAGGTTCTTAGCCAATTTCATATAAGGAGTATCGTCAAAACAAAGGAGGCTTAAATAAAGCCTCCTTTTTATAGCAAAAAATTTTTTTACGGTTTATAGTATAAATACTATGAGAATATTACCTATAAACACATTTGTTCCACAGAATAAATATAAGAACAACAAAATAACCAAACCACAATATACAAATACTTTAGCATATCCAATGTTTACAGGGATAATCCCCTGCGCAAAAAGATTACAAAAATCAGACTACCTGATTTCGGGATACATTGGAGAAATCAGCAAAGCACGTAACTTTCACGGAGACAGAGCCGTAGTGGATTTATCAATGGGAAATCCTGATTTAACTCCGCCTGAGATGGCAAAACAGGTTTTGAAATCAAAAGTAAACGACCTTTGGTCACACAGATATAACAGCCCAAAGGGAGAAGGAAGCCTTTTCCATACCGTTGCAGGCTGGATGGATAAACGATTCGGGGTAAAAGTAAATCCGAGAATGGAAGTCATGGTAACATCAGGTTCATCTGATGCTGTTGACCATATTTTTACAGCTTTTGCTAATATTGGAGATAAGGTTCTTGTACCAAATCCGGGGTATTCGCTTTATGATGATTTGATTACAAGACATGATTTAACAAAAGTTACTTATGATTTGAGTCCTGAAAACGGCTACCTTCCTGATTTTAGCAAAATGAGCGGTGATGCAAAAATTTTAATCCTCAATTACCCTCACAATCCGACAGGCTCATTTGCTTCTAAAGAAGTTTTTGAACAGGCAGTTAATTGGGCAAGAGAAAATGAAGTATTGATTATTCACGATATGGATAACAGTGAAATCACTCATACAGGTATAAAACCTGACAGTATTTTGCAGGTTGAAGGTGCTAAAGATTTAGCATTTCAGGTTCACACAATGAGTAAAGCTCAGAGCATGCCGGGGTTTAGAGTTGCTTTTGCAGTGAGCGATAAAGACAATATTAACCACCTTTTAGATGCAAAATATCTATCAGGCGGAAGTGTTTATGTACCGGTACAACAGGCAGCAGCTGCGGCATTACGGGATGAAGAAGGTTTTATTGATAAAGTTAACGGAATCTATCGTGCTCGTAAAAATGCGGCAATAAAATGGCTGCAAAAACTTGGAAGCGACGCAAAACCGACTGACGGAACTTATTATCTCTGGGCAAAAATACCGCCTGAATTCACGTCAAATGAATTTTTCAAATATGTTTTGCATAAAGCTGCCGTAGCCTTTACCCCCGGAACAGTGTTCGGCTCAAACGGAGAAGGCTATGTAAGAATAGTTATGTCTGCCGATGAAAGTGTTATTAATAAATGTTTTGAAAGAATTGAAAAAGCAGGAATCAGATTTGATGTTCCGAAATCCGAGCTGCCAAAAGAAGTACAGGAAGAAATTGCACAGATGGCTGACGGAACATATTCTGTTGAACCTAAATCCGATAGAGATTTCAAAACTTATATGAAGACACTTGCTGACAGAAGAGAAATTTTATCCGAAAGATTAGATAACAAGTTTTCACAATTTATACCAAAAGAAGGGGTTGCACTTCCTTGGAATATTCTCAAAGACGGACAAAGTGTTTATCTGCAAAATGTCAGAGAAGGTCGTTCTGTTTTTGGAGAAATACAGGATATTCTACCGTTTAGTGATAAATCCGAATACAGACAGCTTGCTGCTGATATCAAAAAGCAATGGCTAAGAAAATCATACCCTGAGGCAGATATTCTTGCGCCATACCGTTCAACTACCTTCTATCCTGATGCTCAGTATTTTGTATTGAGAACTGAAGACGGAAGAATACAGGCATTAGCGAATGTGGAAATACAAAAAGACGGAGTTATGTGGGGAAGAAGCCTCAATACAGCACCTTGGAATCAGGGTTCAAATCCTGAAATCCGCGGAGCAGGAAAAGCAGTTATCGCAAGAATGGTTTCATTCTGTTTGGAAAGCGGAAATGATGTATTGAAATTCGCTACTAACAAACCTGAAAACATACGACTATATAAAAGCATTGGTATGGTTGAAGAAGGAAAAAGAAACTTCAACGGCGAAATCCATCCTGTCTTAAGATTCGATAAAGATACAATGCAGTTATTCCTGAATAAATATCAGGTTAATTTAAGTTTCTAGAGATTTTCTAATCTGTATAAATTAACTCCGCCGGCTGCTTTATAGAGCCCGATAGTAGAAATAAGAGTATTAATTTTATTAGAAACGATTTCTTTTTCTATCATTAAGTATGCTTCTTTTGCAAATAGTATATCCAAATCAGAAGCAGCACCTATTTGATTTTTATATTTTGCAAGGTCATATATTTTACTTTCTGCTGCAATTCTTTTTTGAGCCTCTTCATAGTTGTTCAGTGATGTTTTATATTCCACTAACCCTGAGTTCATATCTTTGATACCAACCAGAAAAGTTTTTTGATAATCATTAAGCGCCTGCTCATACTGATATTTTTTAATCTTTAAAAATGCACGCTTTCTGCCTCCTGAGAACAAATCCCAATTTGGCAATATTCCTGCATTAAAAAACTGCGACGGAGAACTGAACAAAGAGCTCAAATGATAAGCATTCAAACCAACCTGACCAAAGATTGTGAATGTTGGCAGGAATTCTTTCTTAGCAACACGTACATCAAAACCGATTCGTTTTAAATTAGCCTCCTCCTGCAAATAATCAGGGCGATTTGAGATTATATCGGTGCTGTATTGAGTCGGCAGATTATTTAGTACAGAAAGTTTATCATAACTGCTTCTTGAAATTTCATTATCGGCATTTGCCAAATAAACTCCCAAGATACTGATTAATACATCTCTTGTCTGAACATGAATATTATATTCTTCTCTTAGTGAAGTCAGCAGTTTTTCCTGTTCCAAAAGTTCATTGATACCGCATAAACCCGCCTTATATTTATCAGAAACCTTTGCCAAAATCTCTTCTTGAGTTTTAATTAATTCCTCCTGAATCTTAATAAATTTATCCGCTTTTATCAAATTAAAATAATCCGCTGCAAAATCAGATGATAAAGTAATACAGGTTGCACGTTCAGCCTGTTTAATTATATTTAACTGTTCTTTCTTACTTTTTGTCTGTAATCTGTTTTTACCCCAGATATCAATCTCATATCCTGCTGTTATCGGAATATTATAGTTATATTGTGAATAATTAGGGATGTGCATTGCACCAAACTGCTGTCTTGGAGCTCGAAAATCTCTTGAAAGATTACCCGAAAGCATAACCGCAGGAAGTTCATTTGCAAACTGCATTCTTACAATCTGTTCGTTTTCTTTAATTTTCAATTCTGCATTTTTCAAATCATAGTTATTATGATAAAGTTCCTGCAAGTTAGAAATTAATAATTCATCCCCGAAATTTTCCCACCAGCTGAAATTCATATATTCCTGCGTGCTTGCAAACACAGGCGAAGAGAATATTAATAACAAAATTATTAAAATTTTTTTCATATTCGGCTACCTCAAAAAAAATCTTGTGCTATAATTATAGCACAAGAAAGATTTATACACACATGCTGAAAGATATTATTACAGACAGAATAGGTTCAATAATTTATGTTGTTGGAAGTTTAGTCCGCGGATTGTCTTCACAGACTTTTAGTGAAAAAAGTTTCGGAATAACTCCCGAACAGTATTTAATTTTATTATTAATTATTGAAAACGAAGGGGTTTATCAAAGACAGATTTGCGAAATAACCTTAAAAGACAGAGCAAATATTGCAAGAATCGTAGACATTTTGCTTCAAAAAGATTTGATAAAAAAAGTCAGTGATTCTAACGGCAGAAGAATTTATAAAATCACAGCTACTGAAAAAGGAAAAGAGTTAATCAAAGAAATTGATCCGTGTGATATGGAATTAAGAGAATTTATCACCCGGGGAATCAGCGAAGAAGAATTACAAATAACAAGAAAAACCCTTAATAAAATCAAGGAAAATGTAATAGACAGTATTAAATTACAGATATAGAGGAAATAAAAATGGCAGACGAACAAAGTATAAACGAAACCAGCTCGGAAGATACAAGACATCTGTATGAAAAAAAACGTGTTATCGTACCGACAATTACAGCAATAGTGCTCTTAATCTTCGGGCTTATCATTTCAATAAATTCAATATTTTATAAATCAACAGACGATGCATTTGTTGAAGGACATCTTATTACAATAGCACCAAGGGTTTCAGGCCCTGTTATTAAACTGCTTATTGACGACAATCAGGAGGTTAAGAAAGGCGATTTGTTATTAGAAATCGACCCTGTAGACTATGAAGTTAAGCTCAAACAAACAGAATCTAAACTCGAAGAAGCACGCGCAGCATTAAAAAAAGCTCAGAGTCAGGCTGATAAAGATTCATTGGATCATCAAAGATACACAGCAATGTTAGAAAAAGGGATTTCTTCAAAACAAGACTTTGACAATAGTCAAAATAATTTGAACTCTGCCCAATCTTCTATTGAAGAAATCACGGCAATGATAAAAAGATTGGAAGCAGAAGTCGAACAGGCTAAACTGGATTTATCTTATACAAAGATTTATGCTACAGAAGACGGAAAGATTACACACCGTACTGTTGAACAGGGAAACTATGTTCAGGTAGCACAGCCAATGTTTGCACTTGTACCCCAAAAAGTTTGGGTTGTAGCAAACTTCAAAGAAACTCAGGTTGCAAATATGAAAAAAGGGCAGCCCGTAAAAATTAAAATTGACGCTTACGGCGGGAAAAAATTCCAAGGTGAAGTAGACAGTTTACAAATGGCATCAGGCGCTAAAGCAAGTTTATTCCCGCCTGAAAATGCCGTAGGAAGTTATGTAAAAATCGTTCAGAGAATTCCCGTAAAAATTGTTTTTACGGAAGATGTAAGCGAATATAATGTAATCCCGGGAATGAGTGTAGTACCAACCGTTAAGGTTAAGTAAATGGCTGAAGCAAAAAGAAAAGTTCCAATATGGCTTATCGCTATATCAATACTAATGCCGACATCTTTCTCGGCATTAGCTACTACTGCGACAAACGTTGCTATTCCGCATATTTCTGGATATTTTGCAGCTACAGCGGATGAAGCTAAATGGATTGTTACTTCTTATATGGTTGCAAATGCTTGTTTGATTATGCTTTCAGGATGGCTTGAACAGCTTTTTGGAAGAAAACTTTTTACTAAAATTTGTATTTCTATTTTCACCTTAGGTGCATTGGTTTGTACATTCGCGCCATCTTTAAACATAATGGTTTTGGGAAGATTCATTCAAGGTGTCGGCGGAGGCCCGATGACACCAATATCCCAAACAGTTTTGTTATCTGCATTTCCGCCCGAGAAAAAAGGTGTTGCAATGTCACTCTTTGGATTTGCAGTAATGGTTTGTGCAATCCTCGGCCCGTCTTTTGGCGGATTTCTTGTTGATAATTTAAACTGGCATTATATTTATTCCGTTAATATTCCGATTGGGATACTGTCGTTTATACTTGTCAGCAAATTTATAGATGATACTAAACCTGTCAAAACAAGTAAAAAGATGGATTTTGTCGGAATGACAGCTTTAATTTTGTGGCTTTTATCAATGCAAATTGTTCTTGACAAAGGTCAGCAATACAACTGGTTTGATTGCGCATGGATTTGCTGGTTGAGCGGATTTTCGCTTGTTACTTTATCTTTTTTAATTGTTTGGGAAATCGAAAACAAAAATTCGTTTATGAAAGTACGGCTGTTTAAAGACAGGAACTTTTTTATAGGAACAGTTATTTCGACAGCAGTAAGTATGGTTACATTTACAACAATGTATCTGGCGCCGCAATTTATCCAGAATGTTTTGGGATACACTGCACTTTTGAGCGGACTTGCGATGGCGCCCAGAATAATATCCTGTATGCTTATGCTTCTTGCAATCCCGCATTTAATGAGGATTTATGACAGCAGATTATTAATTGCAATCGGATTTTTCTTCTTAGGATTTTCAACATTTTTATATACGAATATGAACCTTTCGGTATCGTTCTGGTTTGTGGCATTGCCTAATATTCTTCTGGGTGTCGGAGTAATTCTTACATTCATCCCGATTTCTGCTCTGGCATTAGGAACATTACCCAAAGAAGAACTTTCAAACGGAGCCAGCTTACATAATTTCTGCAAGACAATCGGGGTCGCAGTTGTAGTATCAATGTCTTCAACCCTTGTCGCAAGACATTCACAAATGCACCAGAATTTTTTGGTTGATAATTTATCAAATTTCAATATGGTTTTCCAAACCAAAATGGCAGGCTGGACTCATACATTTATGAGTAACGCTTCAAGTTCTTTTGCACTAACTAAAGCTAACGCTTATGCTTACAAACAAATGATAGTCCAATCAACATTGATGGCTTATATTGACACATTTGCAATTGTAGCCATGCTTGCTTTTGTCCTAATACCGTTATCGTTTTTTATGAAACTCAAAAATGATTCATAGAGGGTTGACTGAGAGCAGCTCTAAGGTTGTAGAATAAAAAAGAGGAGGCAATATGGATAAAAAAGTTTTAATCGCATATTTTTCATGGAGCGGTAACACACAATCTATCGCAAACAAGATTTATTCTGAAATTGGCGGAGATATTTTCAAAATTGAAACCGCAGAAACCTATCCTGAGGATTATAATGAAACAGCCTACGGGGTTGCAAAAAAACAGCACGATGAAAACATCCACCCTGAACTAAAAGATAACGGAGACGTTTCTAATTATGATGTGATTTTTGTTGGAACTCCTGCATGGTGGTATACAATGGCACCCGCTGTTATGACATTCCTTGAGAACAATAACTTTGAAGGTAAAACAATTGTTCCATTTATTACCCACGGCGGAGGCGGCAAATACACTATTGCAGAAGATATGGGCAGATTAGCAAAAGGAGCAAAAGTTTTACAACCATTGGCAATTTATGAACACGGAAACTCGGAAACAGATAAAGAAATTAAAAATTGGTTAAATAATATGAAATAAAAAAAGCCCTTTCGGGCTTTTTTTATTTCACAAACTTCTCTGCATCCATATACTTAATAACTTTCGCAGGATTTCCGACAACCACAGCATTATCAGGAACATCCTTTGTAACAACAGAACAAGCTCCGACAATTGCATTTTCCCCGATTGTTACTCCTGGAAGAATTGTAACATTTGCACCAATCCAAACATTTTTCTTAATATGTACAGGTTTGCAGGTAAGAACAGGGCGGTCATAAAAATCATGATTATTTGTCAAAACAGTACAGTTTATTGCGACAAGCGTATCGTCCTCAATAACAAGCCCGCCAGACGACATACACTTGAACCCGTTCATCAAAGTAATACCTTTGCCTAATTTTATGTTATTCCCCAAAAGTGCAAACACAGGCGGGTTAATTGTTGTACTTTCATCAACACCTTGTGAAAATAAATCTTCAATTAACTCGCGACACTCAACTGTTCCGGGCATTGTATGATTAATTTTAAAACAAAGCTCGGCGCTTCGTTTCAACTCTTTTTCTCGTTCCTCATCAGGAATTCTCAAATCAATTCTAAATTCTTCCATTTGTAATCCTCCTAACTTCTAAATATTATTTTACAACCTGAGAGCAGCTCTCAGTCAAGAAAAAAAGCAATTTTTAAAGTGTAAAATACTTTATATAAATAAGTAGAAGTTAGGATGTATTGTACCCGAATGATTATAAATCAGACACCATTATATAATTACCCCAAAGCGAATTTTAAAGCTCAAAGTTCTTTGCATAAAAATACGCAAACTGATACAGTTACACTAAGCAATACTTCCAATAGAAATATTGCTTTAGTATCAGCTGCAGCAGCTTTGCTTGGAGGAGCACTATATTATTTTACAAAAGGGAAAATAAAACCTAAAAAATCAACTATAGAAGAGACAAAAGCAAACGAGATAATAAAAGAAACAATTGAATCTTTTAAAACAAAAGGTAAGTTTAATAAAGGCAAGGCGTTGCTTAATAACGGAACACCTTTTACCGGCACACTAACACATACAACAAAAGACGGCAGCCAAATTGTAATGAAATATCAAAATGGTGTTCTTCAATCATCTAAGAAATTCAAAGACAATAAAGAGGTCTACTCTAAGTCATATATAACAGATGGTAACAAATATATAAACATAACAAAAAATGGCAATACTGAACGCATTAACATAACTGAAAAAATAAGTCTTGTTAAAGATGAGCAATCAAAATTAAAAGAATTATTGGAAAATAATGAAAATTTAACAAGTGAAGAATTTATCAAACAAGCCGACAATATCAAATATAAAAACAAAAAGCAAAAAGAAGAAATAGAAGGTATCGCAGGTGCAAAAAAATATTTTGAAGACGAAGCAAATGAATTAAAAAAACAAAAAGAAGCAATCGAAATAAGTAATTATAACAATGAACGCTGGCTTGATGACGAACACTGGGAAAAAGAAATTGAATATTCCCGTTGGTGGTTAAAAGAGCTTGAAATAAAAGAACGTCCTGCTCTTGAAGCCCGCAAAAGAGAAATTGAACAAATTGATAAAGAAATAAAAGCAGAATTAGAAAAATTTTATGAAGAAAACAGAAACAATCTTCCTTCATACGAAAAAAGATTAAAAATCATAGGTACAGATGTTGAAACAGAGTACGGACGTTCATATATAGATGCACTGAATTTAAGGAGAAGAAGCGCTAAAGACGATGAAATGTTTCTAAAATATATATTACCTGAGCCACAAAAAATAACCGATTTACGTTTTAAACGAGCTTTATTAAAAATGACGCCTGATGAACATTATTTTTATGACGAAGCAGTAAAACAATTAAAATCAAGAAATATAAAATTTGACGCACATGAGCTTGCATATATGGATTCAAACACTCTTAAATTTATTGCAAAAGGGGAATTTACAGACTATGGCTATGTATTGGAACACCATAATGCATATAAAGTTAACGGTATTCTAAGATATGGAAGCGGCAGAGAAGATACTCTTACCGCTATATTGGATGAAGGTTTCAGAACAGTACCTCCTCTTGAAGAAGGAGAAGTCGTATATAGAGCTGTTTGTGGAAGTACAGAGGATGGCAGTATAAACTTTATAAACAAACTTGTAGATTCAAAAATCGGAGATACATTTACAGACAAAGGATATTCTTATTCATCTTTCCATAGAGGGGCTGCGCAATCCTGTAATGGCACCTGGGATATGGGCACTCCGGAAATAATTATGACAATTAATGTTCCTAAAGGTGCAAGAGTTTCCAACGGCATTAGCAGAACTGAACAAGCAGAAATGTTGTTCCCAAGAAATTCCGAATTCAGAATTGTAAGCAAAGAGAAAAAAGAAAACAGTAACGTCTGGTACATAACAGTTGAATATGTTATACCTTAGTTTAACTTTACTTATAAAACAAGATTATAAAAATAACCTACCAACACAAAGATAACAAACATAAATACTACAAATCTGACAATTAGCGTTTTTTTCATTACTCTTGTTAAAATAATCAATTCCGGCAATGATAGAGCAACTGTTGACATCATAAATACAAGAATTGTCCCAATACTTGCTCCTTTTTCAATTAAAACTTGTGCAATCGGAATAATTGTTGTTGCGTCTGAATATAAAGGTATTCCAAGTAAAACGGAAACAGGTACTGCGAAGAAATTACCTGCACCTAAATATTTAGCAATAAAGGCTGTAGGAACATATCCATGCAGCCCTGCACCAAAGCCAACCCCGATTAAAACAAAAAGCCATATCTTTTTGAATAAATCTTTTGCATAAAATAAAGAGTCTTTTAATTTATTTGCAGCAGTAATTGGGTTTTTAGTTCCACAGGTACAAGAACAGCAGGAGACCTCTTGTTTTGTGCTTTTTGGTTTCAATAAATAATCCTGTAGATATTTCTGCAATCCGAATTTTTCAAGCAAATATCCGCCGGCAAGACCAACGACAAAACCTGTTGCAACATATAAAACAGTAACTTTTATTCCAACCACTCCTGCTAAAACTAAAATTGCGATTTCATTTATCATAGGAGAAGTGATTAAAAATGTCATTGCAACTCCAAATGGGATTCCTGCCTCAATAAATCCGATAAATAACGGTATTGATGAACAAGAACAAAATGGAGTTACTGCTCCTAATAAAGCAGCAAGAGTATGAGCTATAAATCTCGGTTGTTTTTCGATTTGTTTTTTTATTTTTTCACTATCTATATAACTTCTTAAAAATGAAATAATAGTGATGATAGTAAACAACAAAAAAAGAATTTTCAAAGAATCATATACAAAAAAGTGCAGAGCTTCGCCAAAACTTGTATCTGAACTTATACCCAGTATCTGATACACAAACCAATCTGCAAAATTTTTAAACATTTTTAAATTCCTCATTGACTTTTCACAAATAATATTCCATAATTGGAATATCTTACGAGTTCATAATATTCCACTTTTGGAATATTGTCAAGAGGTTAAAAATTAGAATTATGACAAAAACTTTGAATGAAAAAAAAGCAGAAATCTTTAAAGCACTCTCAAACCCAATCAGATTAGATGTTGTAGATGTTTTATTAAACGGTGAGAAGTGCGTTTGTGAGATTATTGAAGAATTAAAAAAATATGAACAGCCCAACATTTCAAAAAGTCTCGCTAAATTAAAATCCGTTGGGATTATAACAAGCAGAAAAGAGGGTTCAAATGTTTATTATAAACTCTCTATGTGCTGTATCGAAGATTTTATCGGGCATTTGAATAAAACTCTCTAACTATTAAATTGGCCCCGACGGGAGTCGAACCCACGCAAGACAAGGTTTAGGAAACCTCCGCTCTATCCTACTGAGCTACGGAGCCTTACTTTCAGTATAAACAAATTTGGACACCTTGTAAACCCTGAAAAAAAGTGTTAAAATGTGTTCAAGAATTATGAAAAAGAAGAAAGTTTTAGCGATATTGCCAATAAGTATTGGCGGAAGACTCACAACCAACAGTATTATTGACGGTTACAGACAAAACGGCTGCGCTGTTACTGTTTATGACGAATTATTCGACAATAACCTGAACGAACTTTTGAAAGAAGATTTCTCGCAAATTATCGGATATGATTTTTCGGGTTTAAAAATTAAAATCGATAATAAATTAGAGATTCCGTCAGTAAACTACTTCTCCGACGATATCAGAAGCAAAACATCAGGGCCCGAATGGGAAAAATACCTGCCTTATCTAGAAGACAATGACAATTATACTTTCTACTGGGATAAAGAACTCACAAGATACGAAACATTCAAGAATATTCACTATCTCCCGCATTTTGTAAACTTTGATATCTACAAAGACAACGGACAAGAGCCTGAATTTGATATTATGTTTGCGGGAAGACTTGATACTGATTATCGACTGAGTTTCTTTGAAGAACTGGTAACAAAGCTCCCGCATCTTAAATACGCGTGGTACGCTATCGGCAAGCACTATGAGGATGCAAGAAACCGTGCCAAGATTCCTGAAATTATTGACCTTTGCTATCAGGGATTTATCGATAATGAAGAAGATATGGCACGCGCAATCAATAATGCAAAAATCGTTTTCAATATGAATTCTCAAGGGATTTCATCACTCAATTACAGAACATTCCAGACTGTTGCCTGCAAACGTCTTATGATAAGCGATTACCGCGACGAACTTGCTTTATTTGACGGCTCAATGCCTTTTTATGAAGATTTTTCAGACCTTATCTTCAAAATCGAAAGTTACTTAGAAAACAAAGATGCCTACAATCGAGTTGTAGAAGACTGTTACAATATTGCATCAAAAAGCCACAACTCAAAAGATTGTGTAAGATATATGCTAAAAGTCACAGGCTAGCCAGTTTTCAAATATTTTGATTCCGTTCTCAGTTAAAATCGCTTCCGGATGAAACTGAACCCCGTAGATATTATTCCCGATTTGTAATGCCATTGGAATTTCATCTTGTGTTCTTGCTTTGATATACGGACAGTTTGCCACCATTAAAGAATGATAACGCGTTGCAGAAAATCCCTGCTCGAAACCTTTGAACAACGGAAAGTCTTCATCAAAAAATATCTGCGAATTTTTCCCGTGATAAGGCTCAGGAGCTCGCACAATTGAAGCACCAAAATATTTTGCAATACATTGCATACCCAAACAAATCCCCAAGATAGATTTTGTATTCTTATAAAAATCAATTACATCCATTGTAACACCCGCATTATCAGGGTTTCCCCACCCCGGGGAAAGCAAAATATGCGAAAATTCCAAGGCTTTGATTTCCTCTAATGACATTTCATCATTTTTGATAACAATCGGACTTGCTCCGAGCATTTTGATATATTGAACTATATTGTAGGTGAATGAATCGTAATTATCTATGATTAACACAACTCCACCTCCATAAGTCCGCGCACGGAATTAAAACAAAACACTTTATCTGCCGATTTTAAATCATCAGGATACAAAACTTTCTCTTCCCAATCTAATTTCTCACGAAAAGTTCCTGCAAGCAATCCGCATGAAACAGGCGGAGTATAATACATCCCGTCTTTAAGAATCCCAACATTAGTGAATGTTCCTTCTGTAATCTCTCCGCGCTCATTTACCCTTATTTCATCAAAAAACTCCGTCTGTTTTTTATCTCTGACAGTTGTTTTATGATACAAGAACGGATTTGAAGAATTCACCCTGCCAAGAAGAGTTACGCGCAAATCACTACTAACAGGCTTTGGTTTAACCTCTTTTGTATAACTGCCGTCTTTATTCAACACTACCCGTAAAACTTTACTCTCAGGAATCTTTAAATTCTCAATCTCATCATTCCACTTAAAACCAAGTTCCTCCGCCGATTTTTTCATACGGTCAGCATGCTTATCCCAATCATTTATCCCTGTTTCAACCAAAGAAAACTCTGTTTGTAGAAACTTAGTCTTCGTCAACGTTTCTTGCCACTCATCTTCCGGAGTTGAATCCCAAACAATAGCACCACCTGCATGGTAAGTAAACTCTTTATCATTTACCCCTTTCTGCAAAATTCTTATAGGAACTGAAAAAACAGCTTCATCATCGTGAATATATCCGATAGCACCGCAATAAATCTCTCTGGGAAAAGATTCAACGTCTTCGATTACACGCATTGTCGAAACCTTCGGCGCGCCCGTAATCGAACCGCAGGGGTAAATGGCTCTGAATATATCATAAAGACTGCAATCAACTTCCGCTGAAACTTCTGACGTCATTTGATAAACCGTAGGGTGCTCTTCAATTTCAAAAAGTTTTTCTACCTTCACAGAACCCGTTTTCGCAATTCGTCCCAAATCATTCCGCAGTAAATCAACAATCATAATATTTTCGGCACGATTCTTAATATCGTTATACAAAAACTCTTTCATTCCCTCTTCACGAGGCGCAGTACCCTTCATAGGTTTGGTTAAAATCTTATTTCCTTTTTGTTTAAAAAAAAGCTCAGGAGAAAATGAAAGAATCGTTTCATATTTGTTTTTAATATAGGTATTATAAGGCGTTTTTTGTTTTGGAAGCAGAAACTCATACAGTTCAAAATCATCCGCATTAGTTTTTACAGCAGAAGGATAAGTATAATTGACCTCATAGGTTACACCATCACGAATTTGTTCTTTAATATATTCAACTGATTTAAAGTATTCTTCTTTAGTAATCTTTGGTTTTACAACTGTTCCAACAGGACGCGAAATTTCAGCAGGAATATATTTATCAAAAGTTTCAAATGCTTCAAAATACATCAAAGGTTTATCAGAAGTTTTTGTTAAATCATAACGCAAATAACCAAGCAAATATAAACCTTTTGCTCTCAAATTTTCAAGTTTTTCAAATCCTTCTTTGAGCTTGGAAGGCTCAAAAATTTCAATCTCATCTATAGGATTATCAAAACATTTGTCCGAATAAATCTGCATAAGTGAATTATACAATAAAAGAAGGGCGAAGCTTACGCTTCGCCCCGTGATATGGAATTATATAATGCTATTTAACTTTTATCTTTGGAACAACTGACATACCGGGAATAATTGAATACTCATTCGGATCAATTTCTTCCGTGAATACAATTTTCACAGGGATTCTCTGTACGATTTTTACGAAAGAACCGACCGCGTTTTCCGGAGGGAAAAGACTCGCTTTAGCACCTGAACTTCTCTGGATAGAGTCAATTTTGCCTTTGAAAACTTTATTCGGATAAGTATCAATTTTAATATCAACAGGCATTCCTTCTTTCATACCTCTAATTTGTGTTTCTTTAAAGTTAGCTACAACCCAAACATCATGCGGAACAACAACAAATAAAGGAGTTCCAGGTTGAACCATCATACCGACTTCTACTTTTTTATTGGAAACAGTGCCGTCAATCGGTGCTAATATATCTGTATATTCAAGCGCCAATTCAGCAGCTTTCTTTTGAGCTTTCAATACATTCAAATCAGCATCCGCAACTTTGGCAGCCTTAGAAGGGTCTGCTGAAAATACAGCCTGCTCTGCTGTTGTCTGAGTAGCTTTTAAACTATCAAGTTTAGTAATTGCCTGATCTAAAGTCTGCTTGGAAACCGCACCGGCTGCGTATAAGTTTTGATATCTTTCAACATCTTTTTGTGCAAGTGCGATTTCTGAATTAGCAGCACTTAAATTTGCATGTGCATTATTTTGATTCAATAAAGCTCTTTCATAAGCAGCATTTGCCTGTTCAAGTTTTACCTTATAATCAACTTTATCAATAACCGCTACAACATCCCCTGCTTTTACAGCCTGATTATCCTTAACCTTAACTTCTACAATCTGACCTGCAACTTTTGGAGATACAGAAACTGTAGTTGTATCAACATACGCATCATCAGTCGACTGATATTTCAGCGCATCCCAAACAAAAAATCCGATTACTATAGCTGCAATTGCAGCACCAAAAAGCACCCAGTATCTTTTTGTATGTAACTTATTTGTCTCTTTTTCTTCACTCATTTTTTCACCTTATATTTTGATTTCTAATGTTTCGTCCAAAACTTCTCTAAATTCTTGTAACATACTTTTCAATTGTTTCAAATCACTGTTTAAAATTTTAGATTTTATCATGTCCGTATGAGGTTTCAAAACCCCTAAAATTTCTTCAACTTTATCTTTACCCTTAGCTGTCAATTTTGATATTTTGACGGGACGATTATTTTTAACAGCAAGCTCTCGCTCAATATATCCTTGGCTTTCCAAGCTATCAAGAACCTTGCCCGTATTTGCTCTATCTTTCAATAGAAGCTTTGCGATATCTCTCTGACACATTTCATGATTACCAGCAAGAATATCCAAAGTAGAAAATTCATCTATTGATAATCCTGCATCAATATCTTCAAAAATTTGTGTTCCTAAGATTTTACAATATTTTGCGGTCAACTCTATCTCGTAAAATATTGAATCCGTATAATGATGTATTACTTTTAACTCTTCCTGCAATTTTGTCATCCTCTGTTTAATGTATGTTGTTTAAACAACATGTTGCAAATGCAACACATTTATGGTATCATTCTGTTAACAAATAGTCAAGAGGGTATTGAAGAATATGAAAAGATTATTAACTTTAGCAATATTAACATCACTTGCATTATCATATACTGCGCCTGTTATGGCGATTGAAAATACTGTATTAAATGCAAAAACCGAAAAATCAAAGGTTGTTAAACCCAACAACAATAAATATGAATACATTAATCTTGACTGGTGGAAACTATTCAATGATGAACACTTAAACGGTTATGTTGTTAAAGCGGTTGAAAATAATAAAGATTTAAAAATGGCAACATTAACAATTGATGAATATTATCAAAATGTTATTGCCCAAAGAGCAGGTGAGCTACCGCAGCTACAGGCAGGCTTCATGCCGGGATATGGTAATATTACCGGAAAAACAGATGTCGGAATGATGCTTCCCCTTGTTGCAAATTATGAAATCGACTTATTTGGGAAAAACCATAACAAAACAACTTCTGTAAGAAAACTATATGAAGCTTCAATATTAGATGAAAAAACTGCATATATTTCTATAGCTTCAGCCGTTGGTTCTACATATATCAACATAGTTAAGCTTGATTCAATGGTTGATTTGCAGGAAGATATCGTAAAATTGAGAAAAGAAATTTTTGAAATTATGAGTATCAGCAATGCTGAAGGTATTGTTTCAACATCAGACCTTGTCAAAGCTAATCAGTCATATATTCAGGCTGTAACAGATTTAACCGACTATAAAAAAGAAAGAACAAAACTGCTTCACGCACTTGCAGTTCTAACGGGTGACAGCCCTAATAATATTGAAGAATACAGCCGTATTGATTATAAAACACTTGCATTCTCTGGTACAATTCCGGAATTCGTAAGTTCTGATGTAATTATGAACAGACCTGATTATTTAAAGGCTGAAAAAATGCTTGAAAAAGCAGGTATTGATGTAAAAGTTGCAAGAAAAGAATGTTTGCCGACTCTTAATCTTGGCGGCATGTATTTATTTAACGCCAAAGACATCGGAAGCCTTCTCACCACCTCAAACGCTTTATGGAGTTTAGGCGGAGGAATAATGCAGCCGATATTTATGGGCGGAAAAATCAAAGCTAATCTTAAATCTAAGAAAATCGCTTACGAAAAAAGCTTAAGAAATTACGAAAAAGTTAACCTCACTTCAATGCAGGAAGTTAATGACTCACTTGTTTCAATAAATATGGATAAAGAAAAACTTGCACGTCAGAAAAAGATTCAAGAACTTGAACAAAAAGACTTTGAACTTTCAAAACTCAAATTCAAAGAAGGTGTAATCGCAAAACTTGACCTTAACCAAAGGGAAGAAAATCTTCTAAGTGTTAATAAAATGGTTTATGCAAGCGAATTTGACTGCATGGTTGATTACATAAGTTATTATAAAGCAATTGCAGCGCAAATATAAAAAAAGAGGAGCTTAGCTCCTCTTTTTTTTTATTCATTTAATAACTTATCAGCGAGCGGAGACTCTACTTTACCATTTAAAGTCTTTGATACTTTCTTAATGTTTTCTGCCATTTTATCCATTTCAGGAGTCCAAACAAAATAATCGTTTACATATTTTTCACCTTTTGAAAAATCACCTGCAATCTGAACACGGATAATCTCTTCAAGCATTTTTCTCGCTGTCGGAACCATTTTGTCAATATTAATATCCAAAACTCCCTCAGGAGAAATTGTCATAGCACCTTCTTTAATAAAATAATAATTCTGCATAACTGAGCGGACTCTGTGAGCCTGAGAAAGAGTAGGTTTTGACATCATCATATTATCAGTTGCATAAGTTACAATAATTTGTTCACGCTGTTCAGGAGTGTACATGCCTGCTTCTGTCAAAATATCCACCATTGCAAGAGAAACCATATCAGCTTTATTCTCTTCAATAATAGATTTGTATTTACCCAAACCTTCTGTTCCTGATTTTGGCCCGAGTGAATGACCGTTTTCGTGTCCTACTGTGAACCAGTGATCAGCCTCGTCGTTATAATATTTATGCAATTCAGGATTCAAAATCGCATTCAAGCGTTTTTGCATTTTTTCTTTTGCATCATCAGAAGTTATAAGACGGATTTGTCTGTGATAAACATTTCTACGTCCGCCATCAAGAATAGATACAGAGAGTTTATCGTCATTCGGAAGGTTTTCTGCTAAAGTTATCCCTGCACGAAACTCGCCAACATCACCTGTTACCGCAACCAAATCAGCATCCACCATTGTTTGTTTTGAATCCTCATCCGGAGAGATATTTTGAAGATATTCGCTGTTAAACGGCATATTCTGAGCCATCAGAGGTAAATAGTTTTTAACCCCGAGAATAGCTTCCGTACCTTTTTTATTGATAATACCGACACGACCGCCTAAAAAGTCTTTTGCAACAGGAACAATACCGTTTTCATCCAATAAAGCTTTTAGTTCAGGATTTTCGTATACTGTTTCTGTCATTTCATCAGAATAATTTTCTCTTGTAATGGTGAATTCAAGCGGAGTATCCTGCAAAGTAGCCCATTTTTTATCAGCATACCCGTCAAGCATAGGATCTGCTTTTCTCAAAGCTTTTGCCTGTAATCTCAAAAACTCGTTAAAATCTTCGTTTGTAGAAGTTTCAGCCGCTTTTTCCAACTCGGATGCCATATAATCAAAATCATCATGGAATTTATCAACATAATCAATTGCTACAAGCTCGTTACCAACTCTCTCTACAACAGAGCGCTGATTAAGAATCTTTGCAACCTCATCAACTTTACCCTCTTTTAGCATTTTAATAAGTATTGTGTGGAACTCTTCTTTTTCTAAATCCTGAGGATAAATACCTTTGCCCGCTCTCATGGAAACATCTTTTGCGAGTTCAACCATGTGGGATTCTCTATCAAGAGCACAAACACCTTTTTGTCCGTCGAAAAGGATTTTAGTAAGTTTAGCAGCTTCATTTCCTTTCGCGATTTCTTTATCAAGGTATTCTGCAAAAGGCAAGTTATTAGGATTATCCAATATCATATTTACTTTATCCAAAACAACAGCAGCTCTTACAAGATGCTTAAGCGCTTCTTTATCGCCATCTGCCAGTTCCAAATATTCAGGAGCATCAACTGCAAGCATTTTTTTAGTAGTTAAATAATCTTTATGCGTACGCTTTTGAAGTTCTTCCAAAGATAAGTTCAATTTATAATCCGCTTTTCCGATATTAACATTGTTCATCATACTCATTTTATCAAGCTCCTTTACTAAACTATCAGAGTTTGTCACAGAAATATCTGCCGCAAGCTCTTTGTTTTCATTTCTCTTCATTATTAATTGCGTTTTATTGATTGGGTTAATTTCCATGAGTTAATCTTATCATATTTTGGGGTAAAAAAAAAGAGCCAAAATGGCTCTTGGAATTAAGAATAGCTGGAAGTATGAAAAAGATTTAATGATTATATTTAACCGAAATCATGCAGTTTAAACCATTACCATGGAAGAGAATTTATCGATTATCCGATTGGATATAAAAAAGTGCTTGCAAAAAAATTTTCAGCATATTATTATAAATCTTGTGAAAACCACATACGGGAGCGTAGCTCAGTTGGTTAGAGCGCATGCCTGTCACGCATGAGGTCGCGAGTTCGAGCCTCGTCGTTCCCGCCATTTAAAAAGACACCTTTAAAAGGTGTCTTTTTTTATCTGCCATCAGTTGGCTTCATCAATATTATCGGCAAATTATGCTCTTTCGCAAATTTTAAAAATTCAGGAGGACAATCTTCCAGTTTTTCAACTTTTGCCACTAACCCCTTTACTTTAGGATTAATAGGAATAATTTCACTATGTATATCTCCGCCTTCAAATAGAGCATCACGCGATTTTTCCAGAGCTTCAACCAAATCCTTAGCCTTGATAACAGAGTTTCCGACCTGAATATCTTTTCGAATCTGACTGGTATATTGTTTATTAAATAAATATTGGCTCAATGCAGCATATTCGACATCATCCAAATCATAACCCTTTGCTTGCATTTCTTTAATAAAGTTATTTTTTACGTAATGACGAACGTCATAAGTTTCATTACCCCACTTCATTGTTCGTGAACCAAACAAGAATTTTTTGAATGCATCAATTCCTTTTTCAGTACCGCTTCCGCTGTTTGCAAAGAAAGCTTCCGAAATATTTGCCTGAGGAGTATCAAAAATCAAACCAAATTTTCGATATGCATAAGTTCTGTTGTTTGATTCTTTAATAAAAGATGTTGACCACGTACTCTGGAAAACAGGAGTTTCGGTCAATCTTAATACTGTTTCTAATGCTGTATTATTTGGCTCTGTCATGTGAACAAAGAATCGTGCATTTTCTTTTGTAACACCCGGTGCAAATCCATATTGCATCAAATCTTCACCTTCAGCCAAATCTGAAAAATTCAACACACGAAGAGTTTCCGTTTGTCCATCTATTTCTACTTGTCTTGTCGGGAATTGTCGACCGTTATGCATAAACTGTGTATCAAAAACATAATTAGCTTTCTGATAAATTTTATTTACAGCCTCTTCAACTGCGACCATTTTATCACGCATATAAATATCAAATTCTGCCTGAGTTTTTGAACCACCTGATTTATTTCCAAGGTGGAAGGTTTCATTAACATTCTCAAAATCAGCTTTTGAGAAGATTTCATAGATTTTTAAATCTTCCGGTTTTCTGCATCGAACTGCAACATTTTCAGCAGTACAAGCACCTGTATTATATTTTTCAAACCAGTGATGATTATCAACTATATCAATAATTCTATCTTTTACAGATGTTTGGAACGAATAACGCTCTAAAATAGAAGCTGTGTAGTCTGCACTTAAACCGGCATGCCCTTGGTCAACAACTCCGCCTTTTTTACCTAAATCATGCAGAAGTATTGAATATTTTAAAATAGTTTTATCCAAATCACTTAATGTCTGATATAAAGGATTATTCATAGCACTCTGCAAAACTTTCAATGTATGAATATCCACGCTGTATGCATGAGTTCCATGCTGCTGTTTACCAACAATACTTGTAAATTCAGGCATACCTCTAACTAATCCGTCAATAACCTCTTTTATCTCAGGATTTGCAATCATAACCTCATTATTTACAGTAAAGTTTTCTATTTCTTTTTGAATCTTTGCAGCAGCAACACGTGCTTGCTCGGAGATCCTTGTATTTTCAAACACTCTGTTATTAGGAATCCCGTCAAAACCTGCTTCACCTCTTTCCAAACCAAAATGTTTAAGTATTAACTGAACTTCATCTTCGCTTAAATCTTTTAGCAAAGATTCTACTTTAGTATTAAAATCTGCTCGTGAATATCTTAACGGCAAACCTTGTTTACCAAACTGCGCAAAATCAAATTCTTTTAAAACTTTCTCTGCTCGCGGATTATTATTAGCAATAATATTCTTCATTAACAATTGAGATTGTTTTGCAGGCAAGCTGACAAGAGGGCGTTTTGCACTCAAAGAATCCATCACCTTGTTATACAAATGGTCATAATCTAAACCAAGTTTGGATAAAACAGATTTTGCATCATCTCCTAACGAATTCAATTTTTCATATAATTGTAATCGTTCTCTAATATTCAAAGATTTAATATCACTAAGCTGCAGCAATACAATATCGTCATAAATATCTTTAACAGGACTTAAATCCATATCTAAACCTTTAGAATAAAGAGAAATGTATTCAGACATAATATCTCTGTGTTTATTAGTTAACATAGAAAAAATATCATTTATTTTTTTGAATTCAATACCCTTCTCTGCAAGCTTATTCGCAAAACTTGTAAGCTCTGCTTTCATAGGCGCATTGAAAGGAGAAATCAGATTATATAGTGATGAGTAAGCAGAAGATTTTTCCTTTGCTGCACTTATAGTTTCATAATATTTTATATAAGTATTGAATTCATCAACATTCTTTGTATTTAAGAATTTTGAAAAAAGTATCATATAACTTGAATTTTTACGTTCATTATATAAAACACTTAATTGTTTATTTAGAATTTGCGGATTATCAACAGAAACTCTATCCATGACTTCTGCAATGTTTTTTAAAGAAATATCCTTCATTTGCAGCATTTCTTTCGCAAAATTAATTTTACTTTGTATCATTTCAGAGGAGTTTGCTTGAACGGAATGAAGCAGCTCAATCATTGAACCCTCTTCCATAAATTTGTCTTTAGAAAGATATTCTGCAAACTCTTTAATTTCGGGAGTTACCTTTATATCACAAAGTTCTTTTGACCTTGAAAGCAGCGTAACCAAATTAGCATCATCAGAATATAAACCAAGCTCCTTTAAGACCCTGATACCTGTTGCAATATCTGCATCACGAAGATTATGCAATTTTATTACATCAGATCCAAGCAGTAAAGTATCTTGTTCATAAACTTTTCTACCTGTTTGTTTTGCTATACTCAAACAAGCATAACGACTTTCTACGTTTGCAGTATTTAAAGAAAGATGCTCAAAAAATGACTCGACATCAGTTTCTCCATTTTTAGCTACAAATAATTCATAGTTTTCTTTTGTAAAATAGCTGGCAATAGGAGCAATTTCCTCAAATTCTTTTAAAGCATCTTTATTGCCTGTTTTAAAAATCTGAATCATTTGCTGAACAGATTCCTTTTGTGGAGCTCCGCCAAAAACATTAAGATTCATTTCTTCACTAAAATGAATAAATCTTATTATTAAATCAGCATATTCATGTTCGCTAAAAATCTTGCAATCTTCTTCACTTAATCCAAGTTTTTGAACAAAATCAAACTTTTCTTTCAATGTTAGAGCATCTTGCTTAATATACATGTTGTCAAATGATACATCAATTTCTTTTCCTTTTACTTGTTCTAACATTTTGACATACTTCTCTGCTCCACCACTGGAATAAGATGTTGTTCGTAATAATGTCAAAAGTTGTTTTTCATTAATATCAATATCAGATGAGAGAATCAATTCAATCGTTTTATTATCAACATTTTTATCCGGTACAAGATAGCTAAGGAATTTTTTCTTTTCAGCAGAACTGTTGCGTATAGTGTCAAGAAGACCGGTTAATTCTTCAATGTCGGTAAAAACTCTCTGATTAATCAATGAAGAGTCAAAATCATTAGTTAAAATCGCAAATTCATCAGGGTACTTATCCAGCACTTTTAATGAGCGTTCAATATAACCTGCATAAGCTAAATTGCCGGGGTCAGCCTTAAACATATTAATAAGTTTTCTCGTATAATTAATATCATGCCCTGATAAAGTTTTAAGTATATCAGAAATCATATAAGGATGAACTGTATAACCATACTTATCTTTAGCACTGATTAGAGTCCCTAAAAACTCTATGTTATCAGAATCTAAAGCAGAAATAATATCTCTGATTTCGTAATCTTGAAAACGCGGTCGCTCACCACGGACACCTTCATCAGTAAGATTTCCTAACATATTTATTGTATTACGAATCAATTCAGGATTTTCATCCTTTAAAGCCGAATTCTCTATTTTATTAAATATTTCATCAACTTCTTCAGGCTTAAATCTCGGCTCATCTGCAAATTTCAAAGTAGAAACTTCTTCCGTTGTTTTTGTCTTATTTGTTTTTTTAGGAACCCAAACTTCCTGCGGCTCATCAAGTTCTCTTACCATAGAAGTAAGTCTCGCTTCAGCTGCAGCATCCATATTCTTGCCGAATAATTGTCCTGACAGCTTGCCCATACCTTTCAAACCGCCGCCAATCGCCGGTGCCATAAATAAACCGCCCAAACCACCCTGCATAAATGAGCCCAGCAAGGTTGATGCAGTTATTTCTTCACCTTTTTCATTCATCTCATAAGCTGTTCTAAAAGTATTATCAATAGAACCGCCCAAAGCACCGTCAGCAGCCATTTCTGAACCTAAAGCAAACAAACCGCGTTTTCCCGCATATTCATAACCTACAGGGTTAGTTAATATTGTTTTTATTGTTTGTTTTCCTGTTTGTTCAACAGCTTCTTTACCTACTTGTTTTACGGCCTGCACACCAAGTCTTGCTGCAACATTTCTTCCGACTGCACCTCCGATACCGCCTGTTATTGGAGCTAATAAGCCTGAAAAACTGCCTGTAATAAAATCTTTCTTGAATGTGTTATATTCTTGTCCTGCTGATTTTGCATCTGCGTATTTTAATCCGCTCTTTATCAAACCCGCTGATGCAGTAGCAGCAGCAAGACCCACTGCTATTGAGGCTCCGCCTGTAAAAGGTGCACCCGCCACAGCGCCCATATATATACCGACCGACAAAATACCTGAAACAAAATCGCCTGCAAAATCAGCTGCCATATTCTGTCCCTCTGAATAAGCTTCGACTGCTGTTTCGGACTTAGTCTTCACTTCGTTATTTAAAAATTTCGTCAAATTTTCTTTTGTATATTCTAAACCTGTTATTTTTTCAAACGCTTCTTTTACATTCCCGCTTTTTAATGCATCTTGTTCTTCTGTTTGTGCTTTCTTTATATCATTTGTACTGTCCGTACACCAATCAAGAAGGTTATTCTTTGTCCAATTCCAAGCATTGCCAAGGAATCCGTTTTTGGATTCGGCTTCTTCTGTTTTTGCAGTGACTGCTTCACTGCGGGCTTGCAAAAGCGAAAGAAGCTGAGCTTCCTCATCCTGACTGAGTTCGATTGGCTGGCTCTCTAGTGTAAGTCCGCCAAAATTTAAACCCTGTAAATTATTAGATAGAATTGATACACGCTCATCTTCCGAAAGGGTTATATCTGAGGCAGCATTATTAATAATAGACAATATCTGCTCGTCAGAGTATGTACGCAACTCTGCGAACTGCTGTCTATAAGCTGTTATCAGCTGTCTTTGTTCTGTCGTTAACCTTTCTGTCATATTGTCCACTCACTATCTAACTCCATGGTTTACGGTTATTTGATAGGGAATCTTTAGGGTTTAGGAAAAGATTGTTACATATTTTTACAAACCCAACCAGCGCGAACTCACCTGTAACAGTCACAGCAGAGGACGACCTGTAGTTCCTTGCCAAACCTGTAACATCACGATTGTCGTCCGACCCTTGTTATAAAAAATAAAAAAGACCGCCAGCTTATGCTGTCGGTGCTTTTGTGTAAAAATTTTGATGACTATTTATTAATCAGCTTTGGCTATTGTGTCATCGGCGGTTTGAAGCTGTTTTGACTTGTAATTATGGATGACTGCGTCAACCAGTAAGTCGTATGAAGAACTTTTCTCGATATTCGGGAATTCTTCCTTCAATTGTTGTCTGACCATTGCTTCCAACCTTTGTTCGTCAGATTTGATTTTAAGTTCTGTTGTCGACAGAGACTTGATATATTCCTCATTAGCTTCTCTTTGACCTTGTGAAAATGTCAAAAGACTAGCTTTTGGATTCATTGCTTCTTTTAATGATTTTAAGAATTTAAGGTTAAACATATTGACCTCTTGGTTCCTTTTTCCTTCACACTTTTCGTACTTTTATAAAGTGCCGTCAAGGAAAAAATTTACTCGTTTTTTCTAAGTTGTTACAATTCTTTACAGTTTTGCAAAATCTGTTAGTATTATATACTTATTTTTGAGTTCGTTCAATAGTGCTAATCGATTATTTTTAATTTTTTCATCTTTATCCATGACAAGAACATCATCAAAGAATTTTGTAACAACAGGATTGATTTTAATTAATTCCTGCAAGTATTGAGCATAATCTCCATTGAAAGAAATTGCTTCAACAGCTTTGTATAATTCTTTTTCAGCATCAAGAGCAAATAATGATGAATCGACTTTTGTATTAACTTCATCCTTAAGTATTCTCAAAACTCTGTTAGCGTTTTCAAGAAGCTTGTCGTCATTGATTGTTGCAACAGCTTTAACTCTTTGAACATAGTCACATAAATCTGCACAAGGATTCTTTCCTGCACATGCTTCAAGAACTTCTTTTTTATAATCTGAAGCTAAGAAAATGATTAATCTTTGAACAAAGAATTCTTCTACGTCAGCCTTACAATCAGCTTTCACAGGAAGCAGCTCAAGTGCATTGTCAATCAATTCTGAAAGATTAATTTTCAAACCATGTTCAATAATTGTTTTGATTATACCAAGAGCAGCACGTCTTACACCCAGCGGGTCAGAAGAACCTGTTGGTTTTTTACCTGCTGCAAATACCGCACATATTGTATCAATTTTATCAGCTATACCAACCACCTGACCTTCAGTTGATTTAGCGGTTTCGCTGTCTGCATTAAGCGGGAAGTAGTGTTCCTTAATACCAACAGACACTTCTGCTTTTTCTCCGCTTACACGAGCATAGTCAGCACCGATAAATCCTTGAAGCTCTGTAAATTCAAATACAAGGTTTGTAGCCAAATCAGCTTTACAAAGTTCAGCAGTTCTTTTAACCGTTTCTGATGGATTAAGTTTACCTGCAAGTTTAACAATTCTTTGTGTTTTATCGTAAACCGAACCCATACCTTTTTGGAAAGTCATACCTTTAAGATTTTCCACATAAGCTTCAAGCGGTTTTTTAGTATCTTCTTTAAAGAAGAATACAGCATCATCAAGACGAGCTTTGATAACACGCAAGTTTCCTGCTTTAATATTTTCAAATTCTGAGCCGATATAGTTTGTAATAGTTACAAATTTATTCGTTAATTTGCCTTCTTTTGTATAAAGCGCAAAATATCTCTGATGAGTTTCCATAACAGTAACCGCAACTTCTTGTGGAATTGTAAGAAATTCTTCATCAAAGTTACAAGTAACAGCAACTGGATATTCTACGATAAATGTAACTTCTTCCAATAAGTCATCGGAAATTTTTGTTACAGCATTCAATTTATCAGCTTCTTGTTTTGTAACTTCTAAGATTCTTTCTTTTCTCTCTTGCGGGTCAACAATAACGTGAGCATCACGAAGTTTTGCCACATATTCGTCAGGATTGTTGATAACAATATTTTGAGTAGAGAATCTGTGACCATTAGTTACGTTAGAAGAATCCTTATCAATAATTCTGATTTTAACTTCTTCACCGTCAAGGATAGATAAAACCCATCTGATAGGTCTAGAGAACTTAGTATCATTTACCCCCCAACGCATAAAGTGAGGGCCTTGAAGTTTAGCAAAAATCTGTGGAACATTATCTTGTAAAAGTTCTTTAGTATTCTTACCTTTAATAGAGATTTTTGCGTAAACGTAATTATCTTCTACATATAAATCATTTACCCCAACGCCGTTTTTCTTAGCAAAACCTTCGCCTGCTTTGGTCAGGTTCTTATTCTCGTCATAAGCAACCGTTGCAATAGGACCTTTAACAACTTTTTCAACATCCGGTTGAGAATCAGAAAGACCTTCAATAATAACAGCAAGACGTCTTGGAGTTGCCATTACATTGATTTTATCAAACTTAACATTATTTGATTCCAAAAAAGTTTTGAAACCGTTTTCCAACTGGCTGATTGCCATCGGTATAAATTTATAAGGTAATTCTTCTACACCTACTTCCAACAAATATTTGCTCATATTTATATTTCTCCATTTTTTATTCCATTATATAATAAATAATATGAAACGAGCAGATGTACTTAAATTTGTAAAGAAAAAATATAACACAGAACCTGAATACCTCTGGGAAGATTATCCTGATGTTGCAGTTTTAAGACATATTAACGGACGCAAATGGTACGGAATCATTATGAATCCGCTTAAATCCAACCTTGGAATAGAAGGCGACGGCAGAATCGATGTAATTGATTTGAAATGCGATCCGATTTGGGTCAGCGAGCTCAAAGAGCGTGATGGCGCATATCCTGCCTACCACATGAATAAAACCCACTGGATAACAATTGCATTAGACGGACGTTTTCCTGATGAAGATTTAAAAGACCTGATTGAACACAGTTATCAGCTTACTGCTCCGAAAAAGAAACGATTATCTCAATAATTCCGATAATTGTCCAAACTGTTCAATAGAAAGTTTTTCTCCACGGATATTTTCATCCAAACCAAGCTGCTGAATAGCATTAACAACTTTTTCACGTTCAAAAGAAGCTCCCATAAGACAGTTCTTAAGAGTCTTGCGGCGTTGTGAAAAAGCAGCTTTTATAGTTTTTCTAAAATGAGTGTAATCATCCAACTTCAACAACGGTTCTTTTCTGACTTTCAAAGAAACTAAAGCCGAATTAACTTTTGGGGCAGGATAGAAAGAACGTCTTCCTACAAGCCTGATAATTGAACAATCCGCCCAGAATTGGGAAAGTATTGTCAACAATCCATACTGCTTCGAAGGACTGTTTTCCGTTGCAACAATACGTCTTGCAACTTCTTCCTGAACCATAAGAATAATGTCTTTTATTTTATTTCTGTTTTTATTATTCAAATCATCAATTTCGCCCAAAAGATGCGCAATAATTGGAGAAGTTATGTAATAAGGAATATTTGCAACTACTTTTAACTCCCCTTCGCATAATTCAGACAAATCTGTTTTCAAAATATCATTATGAATAATTTCCAAATTATCACATTCAAGTTTTTGAAGCTCCTTAATAGCTTCTTCATCCAACTCGACCGCAATAACTTTTTTAGCATGCTTAACAAGCTGTTCTGTCACAAATCCGACACCCGGACCGATTTCAAGCACAACATCATCTTTTGTAATTTTCGCAAAATCAATAATATCCACAATTACATCGGGATTTACCAAAAAATTTTGACCTAATCTTTTTTTAGTTCTAAAGAACTTTGCTCTTTGTAAATAATCCATCATGCTATTTATAATAATACAAACAGCTAAATGTTAAAACCTTTCTTCTGTTGTAGAACATGTTTAGACTATAATGAAGGAAGGAGATATTATCGTGAGTAATTGCGGAGTTAAATCAGAAGAACGCTTAGAATACAGACAACTACTGGATGAATTTTTACTCGGATGTAAAACTGAGCAAAAAATCGGGATGGAATATGAAAGAATTCCTGTTCTGAAATCCGACAACAGTGTTGTTCCTTATGAAGGCGTTTACGGAATGTGCGAGCTTCTAAGAGAAATCGCAAAGAAAGATAACTGGGATTATATCTTAGACGATACTAACATTATCGGATTAAAAAAACTCCACGATACAATTACACTTGAACCGGGATGTCAGTTTGAATTGAGTATTGAACCGCAAGATACGGTAAAAGAACTCAAAAAAAGAATTGAAGAAATTGATAACGCACTAAAACCGATTCTGGATGAGTTTGAAATAAAACTACTCAACCGCGGAGTTTCGCCAAAAACAACTTATAAAAACATCAAGCTTCTTCCAAAACGCAGATATCACCTTATGGCAAATTACCTCTGGGGAATACTTTCGGATGTAATGATGAGAGAAACCGCAGGTATTCAGGTTGGAATTGATTTCAAATCAGAAGAAGACGCAATGAAAAAGTTCCGTCTTGCAAATCTTATGATACCATTCACCACTGCAATGTACGCTAATTCAAATATTCGCGGAGGAGTCGATACAGGCTACAAATCATTCAGAGCCCTTGCATGGTTGAACACAGACAATGAAAGATGCGGTTTTGCACTGGATTTTAATAAAAATATGTGCTTCAAAGACTATGTAAATCTTCTTTTAGAAACTCCTATGATTTTCATCAACCGCGAAGATAAATGTTTAAGTTTAAACGGAAGACTGACTTTTAAGCAGTTTATGGAAAAAGGATTTGAAGGATTCGAAGCCAACATTGAAGACTGGAAACTTCATTCAAATCTCTATTTCCCTGAAATTCGATTGAGAAACTTTATAGAAATAAGAAACCATGATTGCGTAGGCAGCGGGCTTGAATACTCAATTCCTGCACTTTACAGAGGAATAATGTATTCAAAATCCGCTTTTGAAGAAGTTGAAGAAATTCTAAGCAAATTCACAGCAAACGAGATAAAAGAACTCCGCTACAATGTTGCGCGCTCAGCTATCCACACTAAACTCAGAAAAAATCCTATCCTAAGTATCTGCAAAGAACTTGCAGAAATTTCATATTACACATTAAAAACAGAAGGCAAAGGCGAAGAAGAATTCTTACTGCCATTAATGGAAATGCTCAAGAAAGGAAAATGCCCATCTGAATTAAATTAACTGCAACGCTAATGCAGGGCTCTGGTTTGCAGTTGCCAAAAGTGTTGCACTCGCTTGCTGTAAAATCTGCTGACGAATATATTCAGACGAAACTTCTGCTATATCCGCATCTTTTAATGTTGAACGCGAAGATACAAGATTTTCATACTGAGTTGATATTTCATCTAGAGCAGATTCCAATCGGTTTTGGATAGCACCAAATTCAGTTTGCTTAGTAGAAACATCTGAAAGTATTTCATCAACAACACTTAGAGTATCATTGTTGTTTAAGCCAATTCCGCGTAAATAATCTAAATTATTTATTACGAAAGATGTTTCAATAGATATACTGCTTGACTCCTCTCCCGTAATACCGACTTGAAGACGTAAAGTGTTGTGCCCATTTATAAGGGCGGGGTTTGTTTTGTATAAAGCAGGTTTATATGAAGCAGAAGCCTGTCGGACATTCTCTGCAACACTCTGATTACAATGCGGTATAAGTACAGGAATACTTTTATCATTATAATAAGAACTATAGTAACAGTCCCTTATGATTCCATCTCCACCACCAGAAGACGGATTAAAATAACCATAAAACAATTGAGTTAAGTCATCGGATTCAATAAGCATATAAGAATTGCTGATTATAGGTATAGGATTATTACTAATTGCGTTTTGAGAATCACCAATATACCCACCAATATGCGATGCTCCATTATTGACAATATTACCTGTAACAACACAATTCGTAATCTTTGTATCTCCGCCATCCTGAGATTCAAAGCCGCCGCAATCTCCCCCTTCAGCTTTCATATCAATGTTTACATAGCATAGGTCAATAATATTATGAACTCCACGAGCAAGCATTCCGCCCACATTTGTTCCAGCAATTGAACCTGATATGCTACAATTACTAATAACAGAACGCCAAGCCTGGCTTGCTAAAACCCCAGCGTAATCAGCATTTACATTCGCTCCGACAATTTCAAGATTTTTTACCTCACCTTCTTGAATAAAAGCAAACAAACCGGCAGGCATATCGGGGAGTAAAGATGATATATTCAGATTGGAAATACTATATCCGTTTCCGTCAAAAGTAGCTCCCCAACCATCATCATTCATCCCTATAGGTGTCCAGTTGTCATATCCTGACAAATCAATATCATTAGCAAGTACAAAATCACCACCTGTAATTTTTCCATTATTTGTCATTGTTGCAAGCTTTGCTAGTTCTTCAGCTGTTGAAATAGAATAACTGCCGTTTGAAATAGTTGTATTGGCATCGACATCAGCTAATTGTTTCATGGAAACAGTACTTCTTCTATTAACCTTTTTCAAAAAACCGGCACTTTGCACTTTATCGGATGAATACGTTGTTGAATCAGAGTCTCCTGCAAATAATTTAATCCCATTATACTCTGCCGAATTATAAACTCTTACAATCTCATCTATAATGGAATTCGCCTCTGAATTAATTGCATTCAATGAAGAAGCACCGTAAGTACCATTTGATGCTTGCTCAGATAGTGCTCTCAAACGTGAGAGTTTATCTGCTATCAAATCAAGAGAATCACTCGCTGTTGTTATAAAATCAAGTCCCATTGCTACATTTTCTTCTGCCACCTGATAAGCACCAATTTTTGTTGTCATATTGGTTGCAATAGAATAATTCGCAGCATTATCTTTGGCAGAATTAATCTTGCAGCCGGTAGTCATCCGCTCAATAGCTGTATTAAGCTTATTAGTAGAAGTCTTAAGACTTGTTTGAGCAATTAAAGATGGGAGGTTTGTATTTATGCTAAGCATAAGACACCTCCGATTTGCCCAATCGAGGACTAGTGCGGTTTAGCCCCCCCCCCCGAAGCGCAAACAAGCACTACAAGCGGATTATAGCCATTCTCATATTTAATCGTTATTTTGACTCCATGTCTCATAATTTCTTAATTCCATATAAGCGTAACTTAATAACACCTATTTGCATATTTTTTTACAAAAGTTTACATTAGAAAGAAAATATCCTTATTTTATGCACATTTCAAACTGCTTGCTCTATGAAGATTTCTATAGTATAATTACGCACAGAGAGAAGAGAGGTATTTTTAATATGCAGACTTTGAACAAGAACGAAGGTTTGATTACTCAAATCGTTGGTCCGGTTATTGACGTTGAATTTCAACAAGGTGAATTACCTGAAATTTATAACGCTTTAAATATTTATCACGAAGACGGCTCCGTAGTAGTTGCGGAAGTACAGCAAATGTTAGGCTCAAACAGAGTTAGAACTGTTGCTATGTCTTCAACAGACGGTCTTAAACGCGGAATGAAAGTTGTTAACACCGGAGAACCTATTAAAGTTCCTGTAGGCAAAGCTATCTTAGGCAGAATCCTTAATGTTATCGGCGAACCGGTTGACAAAATGGGGCCTGTTGAAACTAATGAATACCTTCCTATCCACAGAGAATCACCAAAACTTGTTGACCAAAATACCGAAGTAGAAATATTAGAAACAGGTATTAAAGCAATCGACTTAATTCAGCCATACCAAAAAGGCGGTAAAATCGGTTTATTCGGCGGTGCAGGTGTTGGTAAAACAGTTTTGATTATGGAACTTATCCACAACATCGCATCAGAACACTCCGGCGTATCAGTATTCGGCGGTGTTGGCGAAAGAACACGTGAAGGTAACGACCTTTGGAACGAAATGAAAGAATCAGGAGTTATCGACAAAGTTGCACTGATTTACGGTCAGATGAATGAGCCGCCAGGAGCTCGTATGAGAGTCGGTCTTTCTGCTCTTACAGCTGCTGAATACTTCCGTGATTTCTCTAAACAAGACGTATTGTTATTTATTGATAACATTTTCAGATTTACACAGGCTGGTTCAGAAGTTTCTGCGCTTCTTGGACGTATGCCATCAGCAGTAGGTTATCAGCCTACTCTTGCAACAGAAATGGGCGAATTGCAGGAAAGAATCACTTCTACAAAAGACGGTTCAATCACATCAGTACAGGCAATCTATGTACCTGCCGATGACTTGACTGACCCTGCTCCTGCTACTACATTCTCTCACCTTGATGCTTCAACCGTACTTTCAAGACAAATCGCGTCATTAGGTATTTATCCTGCTGTTGATCCTCTTGAATCAAGTTCAAGAGTTCTTGATCCAAATATCATTGGTGAAGAACACTATGAAGTTACTAGAAAAGTTCTTGAAATCCTTCAAAAATATAAAGAATTACAGGATATCATTGCAATCTTGGGTATGGATGAATTATCCGATGAAGATAAAGAGACAGTAAACAGAGCAAGAAAGATTCAAAGATTCTTGTCTCAACCGTTCTTCGTTGCTGAACAGTTCTCCGGCATCCCTGGTAAATATGTAAAACTCGAAGACACAATCAGAGGCTTCAAGGAAATTATCGAAGGTAAGCACGATGATTTGCCTGAACAAGCTTTCTACATGGTTGGTACAATTGAAGAAGCAATTGAAAAAGCGAAGAGTCTAGCATGAGATTAAAAATTATAACACACGAAAGAATTGTATTTGAAGATGAAGTAGATGAACTGGTTGTTCAGACTACAAGCGGTCAGGTTGGGATTTTAAAAGACCATATTCCGCTTACTACGACTCTTGATATCGGTGTTACCAAAGCAAAAACAGGAAACAGCGAGCGTTATTTTGCAACTATGGGCGGCGTTTTTCAGTTCAAAGATAATGTTGCAACTATTTTAACGGATGTTTGCGAAGACGGAAGAGATATTGACGTTACAAGAGCAAATGCAGCTAAAAACAGAGCAGAAGCAAGATTAGCCGATACAGCAGCAAAAGCTGATACACAAAGAGCTCAAGCAGCTTTAGCACGCTCTCTTGCAAGATTAAAAGCCGCATTGAATAAATAATTACTTAAGCAAAGAAATTATTGCGTTTATTTTCTTTTCTTCCATTGAGTGCCCGCCTGTATTCAGCAGGTTAATGCTTTGCAAATTCCGGCAATTTTCGGCTAAATATTGTGCTGAATAAGGACTAATGACCCTGTCGTTCATAGAATGAATAATGTGAACAGGAACAAACGTTGACTCTAATTGTTCTTTTGTACTGAAAAGATGTTTTAAATATGATCTTAAGAACTTAATATGTTTTAAAATTTTTAGAGCTAAAGGCGAAACGTGCTTCATTACAGAAGATCGCAATATTTCGTTTCCAAGATTATCAACAGAAGAAACAAGAATAAGCTTTTCCACATCCTGATTTTTCTTTACTAATTGAGATGCAACAAATCCTCCAAAACTATGCCCGACAACACAGATATCTTCTGGGGGTATTTGTTTTTCCTTTACCAAATAATCAAGTGCTGCTTGAGAGTCTTCCATAAAAGTTTTGGTACTGATTTCTGCGGGTTCATTTTTTCCAAAACAACGATACTCGGGGGCAAAAATTGAATATTCGGTATTGTTAAGAATAGATGAATACATATCCTGTAAAGCTGATATATTTTGACCTAAACCATGTAAGAATAAAACATACTTGCCTTTGCCGTCATTTTTAGTTATATCGTAAGCATAAGTATTAACTTTATCAGTTTTAACCGGAATTTCCTGCAAATACGGAACCAAATCATCATGAATACTAAGAATTCTTCTGCGGGAATTTACAACACCGCGCTCAAAAAGATTATCTACCTGCAATTTAATCGGATTAAGGTAAATAGGATTTCTGTTCGGCCTGTATTTATACCCCTGCATTGCAGGAGTATGATTATAATTATTAACGCTCGATACTCTCATAGGAAGTACATTATAAATAAAAAATATTCATTTCGCAATCAATTTTTCGTGCTAGGATTAATATATGAGAATAGATACTTTTAAAATCGAAGAATGGATGAACAGATATTGCCCTTCTGCGATTTATGATTTAACTACAACCTGCATAGAGCCATTGAGCACAAGAGAACTGTTATCTCTATGTGATGAAGAAAATCCTTTTGAAGTTTTAGACACAAAACTTACTTACGGCGATATTCACGGCTCGGTTAGATTAAAAAATGCTATTCAAAGTTTATACACAAAACCTCAACATATAACAGTTACCCACGGTGCAATAGGCGCTAACCAACTCGTATTTGAGTCTTTGTTAGAAAAAGGAGATGATGTTTTATCAATTGTTCCTACCTATCAGCAGCATTATTCTATTCCTAAATCACTCGGGGCTAATGTAAAACTGTTATTCTTACAGGAAGAAAATAAATGGCTTCCTAATTTAAAAGAACTTGAAAACAATTTAACCAGAAGAACAAAACTCATTTGTTTAAACAATCCTAACAACCCGACCGGTACGGTTATTCCTGATGAAATGCTTGAGAGAATTGTTGAAATAGCAAAAATGAATAACAGCTGGATTCTTTCGGATGAAGTATACCGCGGATTGAATATGATTGGAAATCCTTATTCCAAATCTATTGCAGATATGTATGAAAAAGGGATTTCTGTCGGAAGTATGTCCAAAACATATTCATTACCGGGACTGCGTGTAGGCTGGGTTTGTGCAAGAGAAGATTTAATTGCAGAAATCAACAGACATCGGGAATACAATACAATAAGCATAAGCATTCTGGATGATTATTTCGCAGCACTTGCGCTTGAAAACAGAGATAACCTTACAAGAAGGAATTTCCCGATAATGAGACAGGGCTTAGAAATCCTGCAAGATTGGCTTAATGAAGAGATTTATATAAAAGCAAATATACCTACTGGCGGAACAACAGCTCTTTTGAGATACAAAAAAGAAGTTCCGTCCAAAATTCTATGTCGTGATTTACAATCAAAAACAGGAGTTGCACTTCTTCCGGGGGAAACAATGGAAATGGAAGGAACTGTACGTATAGGTTTCTGCTCAGGTGCAGAAAACCTCAAAACAGGATTAAAACTGTTCTCAAAATACTTAAGAACTATTTAGAGGCGAATTTCATTATTCCATCCGCAATTCCTTGTGCTGCGTTACATGCAAAATTTTCTGATTTATACATAACCGAATCCAAAGGATTTGTCATATAAGCTGTCTCAACCAAAACTCCCACATAATCAGTTGGTCTTAAGACTGCAAAACTTGCGGTTCTGACTCCGTCTTTTCTTGTCCCGATAGCTGATGTCACAGAATCCTGCATAATATTTGCAAGCTCTTTCGAATTCGGATTATAGTAGTAAATACTGGTTCCGCGATTTTTATGAATATCCATTTTAATATCAGGAATTGAATTAAGATGTATGCTTACGAAAATATTTGCACAGTTTTCGCGCGCAATTTTCACCCTGTCTTCCAAAGAAACATTGCCGTCACATTCGCGGGTCATAACAACATTCACACCCATTTGCGACAAAATATCTTTTAATTCTGAAGCTATTTTCAGATTAATATCTTTTTCCTTGTCTCCAAGACATCCGACAGCACCTTTTTCCGAACCTCCGTGTCCCGCATCAATCAGCACTGTTAGTTCTTGAGGCAGATAGTTAAGCTTTACGCTATATTTTCCCCCGCATAATTCTGTTTTATAAGAATATTTTTCAGGCTTTTTAATATTAACCGTATAAACAGAATTATCGGATACAAACGGATTATAAGCTTTGAAAATAATTTCTTTATCATTTTCATCTATTGTATATGGAAGCTTTCCGGTAAATTCTATTGTATGAACAGATGCGTTCTTAAAAGATTCCATATTCATCGTAACAAACTCAGGTTTGTATGTATCACAGTCAAATTCTGCAACAGCTGATTTCATAATCCATGCTGATTTGTTTTTTGAGAGTTTAACTCTGTAAAAATCACCCTGAGCACCATCAATAATCAATACAGTATCTTTAAATAAATGAGAAATACGATTCATTCCATAATCAACAGGCGTACTTCTTAGCGGAGTATTGTCTTTTTTTACGATGTAATTTTTAGGTTCGAATGCAGTAAAAGTGTGCTGCACGGCTTGAACAGGTTTTGTTTTATAAAATCTGTAAACTTGTGTATTAAAATTTGATTTTACAACAATTCTGTTTTCCCCCTCTTTTAATTTAACCGAATGCGCAAATGCACCATTGGAAGCAGTGTGTATTTTTTCATCATTTATTGTAATAATTTCTGTATTTTTTGCTTTCCCGACAAAAAGAGCATAATTAGTCCCCACGGTCATTTTCTTATCACGCGGCAAAACCAAATCATAGGCAAAAGTCTGACCTGCAAAGATAAAAGTAAATAATAAAATTAAAAGTTCTCTCATGCTTTTAATTTTATTATAAAAATACTTTCATGATAAACTGGTTATATGAGTGAAAATTACGTACCATTATATAGAAAATATCGTCCGCAAACTTTAGAAACTCTTGTTGGTCAGGAGCATATCAAAAAAACTCTTACAAGTGCAATTGAGCTTGGAAAGATTTCTCATGCTTATTTGTTCACAGGTCCTCGCGGGACAGGTAAAACATCAACAGCAAGAATTCTGGCAAAATCGTTAAACTGTAAAAACGGCCCGACAACTCAGCCTTGCGGAGAGTGCGAAAGCTGTAAAGATATTGCTAATTCGGTACCTATTGATGTTATAGAAATAGACGCTGCAAGTAACAGAAAAGTTGAAGATACGCAAAGTATCTTAGAAAAAGTTCAATACGTTCCAGTTAACGGCAAGTACAAAATCTATATCATAGACGAAGTTCACATGCTTACAAACCACGCATTCAATGCGCTTTTAAAGACATTGGAAGAACCGCCTGAAAACGTAATTTTTATTCTTGCGACAACAGAAGTGCATAAAGTGCTTGATACGATAAAAAGCCGCTGCCAGAGATTCGATTTCAGAAGAATTACAACGGAAGATATCGTTAATCATTTAAGATTCATTTCTGATAAAGAAAAAATTAATATCTCTGATGATGCACTGTTTGCGATTGCAAAAAACTCCGCCGGCGGTATGCGTGACAGTATTTCGCTTTTAGACCAATTGAGCTTGCTCGGGGTTTCAAAAGAAATTACAGCAGATGATGTTAACGCAGTTTTAGGAAGAATCTCATTTGATATCCTGTTCAAAATCACTGAACAAATAATTTCTTCAAGTCATTCAGGTGCAATTGAAGTTCTTAACGAGGTTTATAATTCAGGCAACGAACCGCTGCAAATATTAACAAACTTATCCGAATATTTCAAAAATTTACTTATTGTTAAAACATGTTCAAAAGAACTTTTACCTGAACTTACAGGCTTAAACGAACCTCAGGTTAAAGAACTTTTAACCCAGAAAGAAAAATTGGAAGTTCAACAGATTGTATTTCTGATTGAAAGAATTTCTTATTACATCAAAGAAGTTAAACAAGCTACAAATCAACATCTATGGCTTGAAATCGGGATGATTGATTTAGCTAATATGGCAGAAAACTCTAAGCTTTTAGACCTTCAAAACCGTATAAAGGCTCTTGAAGGAGGGACTGTTTCTTTACCTGCCCAGCCTCAGGTTGTAACCCGTCCTGCACCGATTCAACCGGCTGCACCTGCACCAACTCCAAAACCGCAAGAACCGATTCCGGCGCCTGCTCCGCAGCGAGTTGAAGAATCATTCACTCCGCCTCCGATTTCGAAGAAACCTGATGGTAATGATATCAGCTCATTATGGCAATGTTTGCTTGCTAATATCAAAAGTCCTTCAACACAGGCTTTATTGAAACTTGCGAATCCTGTTCAAATTTCAGCTGACGGAGTTGTAATCACTTTTAAAAACGAAAGACTTGTTGCACAGGTCAACGATACAAATAAAAAACAGCTTGTTATTGATGCTGCTAATGCAATGTTTAGCAAAACAGGCACTCCTGTAACAATTAGAATGGCTCAAAGCGGAGATGCAAAAGTTGAAATAAAACCTCAACCAGCACCTGTTCCTCAGCCTGCACCACAGCCAAAAGCAGAGCCGAAGCCCGTTGAAAAGCCAACAGAACAAGCTCCTGCAAAAAAGCCCGAAGACAGGATTGAAACCGATCAGGAAAAAATGGTTATGGACCTTTTTGACGGCAAGTATGTTGAATAAGTCTACTTATTTTTTACCGTAATATTTTTTCTATCGTCTGTATATTGAATATCAACTTCTTTTTTAGAGTTGTATCTTTTAATTCGCACGATATTACCATCATTATCAAAAATACAATCCACCATTTCAAATCCCTTCTCAGGATTATCCTTACCTTCCAAGTACCTTGCAGGCTTAAATGTTTTGATATTTCTGTAAAGAGTTTTAAACGCCTGCCCTTTTCCTGAAAATTCGGTAATATTATTAACTATTCCGTCCTCTGCCAACTGCATTAACGTGTATTTTCTATTTATTCTTTCATCAAATATTGTAATATTTATCTTAGAACGGCTTGAAGGTCTGGAATTTGGTTCAATCCTCGCTCTTAACCTTCCGCTAAACCGATCGTGCTCCAAAATTCGTTCTATTTTTTCAGGATTCGAAGCTGATATATAATAATCACGAACCAAATCACTGTCATATTCTCTGATTAAAAGTCTTGTCCCGTCAGGTTTTAAGAAAACCTCTCCATTAATTTCATCCACATGAAAATTATATACAGGCATTCTTAAAGGCGCCATATTATTCAGAATTCTCACAACTTCCAATAATTCAGCCATATCCTCATCATAGGTATTTCTTGGCAAAGATTGACTGTAACCGCTCAATGCTTTTTCTGAACTTTCCACTGATGAATATAGAGGATTTGATGAACCTGTTTCCAAATTTTGTTGATTTACCCCTGACCCTGAATGCATTTTGATTTTTGAATAATCTGTCATATAAATATCCTATGGTTTATTATTAAAGATATTTGATATTAGTATAAAACGTATTATCAAATATTTTTGCTAGTTACCTCTGCTTATTGAGATAATTCTTTACATTATCAGAAAGAGAAATGCTCTGAAGCATCATGTTATATCGTTTCAAATCCCCGATATTAGCTGCTTCCTGCAACAAATCTCTGTTCGTTTTTATTTGCATTTTTGCCTGTTCATTGTCAACTTCACCGTTTTTACCGTCAATTTTTCTTATAACGGAATCAATATCCGTAGTCGTTGACATTGAATACTTTGCCGCAATTTTTTGTACCGGAGCACCCGCCGGTAATTTGTATAACCATTGAATTGAATGCTTGTCATTTACTGACAAAGAAGAGTTTCCGTACTGGTGAGGAGTGTACATAATATCTTCTTTATACGGGCTGTGACCTAAGCCCAATGCGTGTCCGATTTCGTGCAGAATTGTATGATAAACTTCAATTTCACTATCATACTGTTTATGAATACGTCCGTCTGTTAACCCGATTGAAACTTCCGCTCCATACAATCTTCCCTGCGAATCCCAGTTGAAATAACAATGTCCTAATGCCTGTCTGTCAACACGTTTCCAGTCAACATTAATATTAGATTCCATCAGAACATTTGTCATTCTGAAATTAATCTTCCCTCCGCTTGCGGCTGACCACATTGAAAACGCGTCCATAACCATCTTTCTGTATTTTGCATCCTCGCCTGGTTTTGAATAAAACTTCATCGGTGCAATATAGACAATGAGAGGGTTTACGGACCATCGCATTATATTACCGTTTTTCACACTGCCATTAAGATAAGTACGCATAGATATAATATATCATTTTTAGCAGATTGTGTAAACCTTTCTATAGTAAAGTCCCACACCTGCTATAGACAAGATTATATTTGGCATAAAAGCTGCAAAAACAGGAATAAGAGTTCCTGCCTCGCCAAATGATATAGAAAGCGCGCGAATCAAATAATACGCAAAAATAATTAAAATACTGAATAAAAATCCTCTATTATAACGAACACGCGGAGGAGTAATTGCAAGCGGCACGCCAATTAAAACCAAAACTACGGTAGTCAAAGGAAGTGCCAATTTATCATACAAATCAATTTTAAGCTCCGCTTTTCCTTCTTTAGCAATATATTTCATAAGCTCAATAAAGTTGCGCTCTCCTGCCTGATTCTTTTCAATCTCTTTTGATAAATCCATACCAAACATTACAGTAGAATCATTAAACAATGTTGTATCAAGGGTCTTGCCGTTATCAGTAACCGTATAAATAGCACCTTTTTGGAATTTCCAACCCTGAGGAGATGTTAATCCTTCTCTTGCCTGCAAAATCTGAATCGTACCTTCTTTAGACGAATCCAAAACAGTTATATTATGCAAAGTTCCGTCTGTACAATCCCCAACATAGAAAAGTCTTTTCAGAGTTCCGCCGTCTTTAATTTCTTTAAACGTAAAATTCTGTTTACCTTCAGGAATATGTTTCTGTCCGAAAGCTTTTAGAGCAACATTAGTTGACCATTCAGTTGCAACAGGCACTACTGTTTCGTTAACAAGGAAACTTACAAATGTCATAACAATAGCAAAGCAAAAAATAGGTTTTGCGATTCTGTTCAATCCAATCCCGCAAGCACGCATAACAGTAATTTCAGAGCTCAAACTCAAACCGTTAAGAGTCATAACAGTTGCAAGTAAAACTCCCATAGGAATTGTCATTACAAACACCGCAGGAAGGTGGAGAATAATAATCATAAACGCAAAATTAAACGGAATACCGTATTTCGAAATCTGTTTAATCAACGTAATAAAAGTATCGGAAGCAAAAATAATAGAAGTAAAAACAAGAACTCCCATAATAAACATTGTGATAACCTGCTTTAAGATATATTTATCCAAAAGCTTCATCTCTTTGTATTTTGTTTCCAGATATTGAAATAATTTTTCCACAGATTAATTATATCACAGTAAAAATTTATTTAATAATATCTTGTACCGTCTGTTGTTCTTTCTTTGCATTCTCATAACGCTTACGGGTAAAGAAATTTGTCATGCCTGCAACAAAGAAACCCATCACACCTATTGAGAACAAGTACGGCAAACCTGAAATCGCAACTTTTTGCTTCGCTAATGATGTATATTCTTTATCAAAACTTGTATTGCGTTCCTTTGCAAGCTTTCTTGCAAGTTCTTCCAATTCATCAAACTTAGGTACAGATAAATCTTTACCAATCAAATCTTTGCATTTACCCGCTTTTTGAAGCAGTTTTTTGAACCCGCGCTCAACAAGCTCACTGCCTGTAATTACATATAATGCTACCAGCGGGAATCTTGTCGCGGTTTCTTTCAAGTTTTCCTTACCTCGGTCTGAGGATGCACCAAAATATCCTGCACCGCCGACAAGTACACAGGTTGTTAATTGACCTTTACTTAAAACCAATTTTCCGTTCTGATTATTAAAATCCATAGAACAATATTTGTTAAAGAAATTTTTAGCCTTTGGTTTGTTTTTAAACAAAGTAGAACCCGGAGCAACAATAAATTCGGAAATTTTCTGCAACGATTGCGAGTTTTTACCTTTTGCAGCAAGAAGTCCCGCTAAACCCAAACATCCAGCATACAAACCTGCTGCCAGTCCGACATGTTTTTTGGCACTCTTTTCAACCTTTTGCTGATGAGCTTTGTCTTCTTCTTTGTGTTCCAAAGATGCAATATTTTTAAAATCACTCTTCTTAAAAACTTTTAACGTCATCAAGTTTTTTATATAGTTTAAAGAAAATTCCGTTAAAGGAATTGCCATTGCAGTCAAAGCTATAGCAGCTTTTACAGGAAGTAATTCTTTGTTGTTTTTATTCCCTTTTTCTAAAAGTTCAACCCCTGTTGTTGCAACTTCTTTTTTCAAATTCTCGGGTAATTTTTTAGAAAACAAGCTTCTTGCCACCTTTTGCCCCAGAAGAGCAGGAACAAAATATATTAAAGTTTCTTCCGAAATCTCCAAAAACGCATTCTCAGCCATATCCTCTTTACTTCTTGAAAATACCATTTTAGGAATCAAGCAGGTTGTAACATCCTGAACAAAACGGGATGTTGAAAGACCTGCCGCCTGTTCCTGATGTCTTACAAACTTCGCAGCAGGACGGATGGTTCTCGGTAAGTTATTAATAATATTGTTGTTACTTGATGACATGATTCATATCCTTAAAACTTGTGAAACTTCAAAATTGACTGATTTCGAGGTTTTGTAAACAAATATTACACAAGCTTTATCGGCGTACAAAACCTCATAAGGTTCAGACCGCCTAAAATTAAATAAACAATGAAAATTCAGGCAGCCAAATTAGCTGCGCCACCACTGATTATTTAATTGAAATGATAATTTGCTGTTCATTTGAGCCAAGTATAACGCGATTGAATTCTTTTGTCAATTAAGCTATGATTGAATTATGCTACCAAAAGAATACAGATTGAAAAAGAAAAGTGCTTTTAATGCTACATATAAAAGCGGCGTTGTCTTCCACAAAGGCGGAATAACCGTATTTTGCGGAAAAAAGAAAACCGCCGATTTCCCTACACGAGTGGGATTTGTTGTGAGCAAAAAAATCCACAAAAGAGCTGTTAAACGCAACAGAATAAGAAGACTAATGAGAGAAAGCTTAAGGCTTTATATAAAAGATAATAATTTTTCGCCAAAATATATGTCTCTTGTTTTTACAGGCTCAACAAGACTTTTGGGGCAGAATTTTAAAGAAGTTAACTCCTCAATGCTCAAACTTTTGGAGATGGTAAATGATTGACGGGATTATTACTCCTGCTATTCGCGATATTGACTATCTCGCACCGTGCGCACCTTATCCTGCAATTCCGTCAGGCGTAACAATCCACGAGAACTCAATTTACAGATACTCAATCCCGACAGATGAACAGCCTACATTGACAATATTGGATTATATTCCTGATTATAACGGAAATTTTATCAAACCGGGATATTATGAACTTGCATTATCCGATGACAGAGAATTTTTATATTTGATTGAATCCAAAGATTTGATTGCAGTAATTCCTGTTTTTAAACTTGCAGAAAATGAAGAAGAAGCACAAAAAGCCCGCAAAAAAGAAGAAAAGCACAGACTCACAAGACAAGAAAAATTTCAAAAAATTATTGATATAAAATATGCAAAAACAGGTGCTACCGTTCCAAAGAAAGATTATGTGCATCTTGAAGCCTCAATTGAATATATAAAAGAAGGCGGATACTACTTAATCCGATACGAAAAAGGCTTCATAAGAGCGTGGGGTGCTATCAAGCTAAAACAATAAATTCTACAATATATTGACTTGAACAGACCAGAAGCTTTGACTAATATATTTATCAAATGAGACGCAAAGATTTGGAATTCAGTAGTAAAGTTGGTAAAAAAGTCAAACAGGAAAGAGAAAAAAGAGGACTGTCTCAAGAAAAACTTGCCGAGTTAGCTGATATCAGCGTCGGACATGTGGGCAATATTGAACGGGCTTCAAGTTCACCGACTATTGAATTACTGTATAAGGTCGCCTGCGGCTTAGGAATCAGCATAGTAGATTTAGTAAATCTATCTTAACATTTATGTACAAAACCTGCTTTGTATGCTATGATAAAATCATAGTAGTAGATAAAATTTTTGAGGATATATGCGATAGCAGAGCTTATTAAATAAAATTAATAGTTTCCGGGTAGGTTATATGTGCCCGGGTATCGTGTATATATAAAAAAATAGAAAAGGAAAAGGTGCTAGATGAATAGTGCATTATTGACCGTTGCCATTATAGTATCGGTAATTCTTGCTGCTGTCATTGCGGTACAGAGGGTTAAATACAAAAACCTCGTTCAGCAGACTGAGCAAAGTATGAAAGACCTTGCGGAGAAGGAAGCTATCTTGCAAAAAGAAGCTATGATTAAAGCTAAAGAAGCACTCCAAAAAGACAGAGAAGAGCTTAATAACGACGAAAGAGAACGTAGAAGAGAATTTGCGCAAATTGAAAGCAAGCTTTCAAAACGCGAAGATCAGATTGAAGATAAAATGCAGGAGCTTACAGATAAAGAAGTTTCTTTGGATAAAATGAAAGACCAGTTAATCGAAAAAGAAGATTTACTGGATGAGATTATGGGTAAGACAACTGCTGAATTAGAAAGAATTTCAGGAATGTCCACAGAAGAAGCTAAACGCACTTTAATGGAACAATTGAAAAGCGATTTAGCTCAAGAACAAATGCAATTAATCAGAGAAAATGAAGCAAAAATCAGAGAAACTGCATTAGAAAAATCAAAAGAAATTCTTACAACAACAATGCAAAGATGTATGATGGAACAGGTTGTAGAATCAACTGTTTCCGTTGTATCACTTCCAAACGACGAAATGAAAGGCCGTATTATCGGACGTGAAGGTCGTAATATCAGAACTCTTGAAACTTTAACAGGTGTTGACCTTATTATCGATGATACTCCTGAAGCTGTTGTACTTTCAGGATTTGACCCTGTCCGCCGTGAGATTGCAAAAATCGCATTGGAAAAACTTATCCAAGACGGCAGAATCCACCCTGTAAGAATCGAAGAAACTGTTGAGAAATCAAGAGAAGAAGTAGAACAAAAGATTATGCAGGAAGGCGAAAACGCTGCTGTTGATATGGGTGTTATGGGGCTTAATAAAGAACTTATTAAAAACCTTGGAAGACTTTATTACAGAACAAGTTACGGTCAAAATGTGCTTAAACATTCACTTGAAGTAGGTCATATTGCAGGAATGCTTGCTGCTGAGTTAGGAGCTAATGTTAATGTTGCAAAACGTGCAGGGCTTTTACACGATATCGGCAAAGCGGTTGACCAGACTCAGGAAGGTACACACATTCAGTTAGGTGTTGAATTGGCTTCAAGATACGGTGAAAAACAAGAAGTTATCCACGCAATTGAAGCTCACCACGATGATGTTACAGCTAACACGATTGAAGCAGTTTTGGTTAAACTTGCAGATGCGATTTCAGCAGGCAGACCGGGCGCAAGACGTGATACTCTTGAAATTTATATCAAACGTCTTCAAAAGATTGAAGAAATCGTTAACAGCTATGAAGGTATCAAACAATCATTTGCGGTTCAGGCAGGTCGTGAAGTTCGTGTAATTGTTCAAGCAGAAATGTTTGATGATTTAGCTTCACAGAAACTTGCAAGAGATATAGCGAAGAAAATCGAAGATGAACTTGATTATCCTGGGCAGATTAAAGTAACAGTGGTTAGAGAATTTAGGACTACAGAAATTGCAAAATAGTATTAAAATATTATTTTTTGGAGATATTACAGGAAGACTTGGCCGCAATGCGGTCAAGTCTTACCTTGCTAATAATAAAGCCGACTTCGTGATTGCAAATATCGAAAATGCATCTCATGGTTTCGGACTCACCAAGAAAAATTATTTAGACCTATCTGAATCAATAAATTGTTTTACCTCAGGCAACCACATCTGGGATAAAAAAGATGTTTACGAATATATTAATGAGGCTCAAAACCTCGTAAGACCAATCAACTATCCAAATGGTACACCTGGAAAAGGAAGTGCGGTATTTGAAATCGAAGGACATAAAATCGCGGTTATAAATTCACTCGGACGAGTATTTATGCCGCCAATAGACTCACCTTGGCAAGTGGTGGTCGAAGAAATTGAGAAACTAAAAAATGAAGGTGTGGAAAGTATTTTTATTGATTTCCACGCAGAAGCTACGGCTGAAAAAATATGTTTCTCTAAATACCTTGCCAATACTTATAACACAGAAGAACACGCTCTTATAAAAGGTTTCTTCGGCACACACACTCATGTTCAAACCGCTGATGAACATATTTTAAACGGAATGGCTTATATTACTGATGCGGGATTTTGCGGAGCATCAGACAGCGTAATCGGAATGGAGTTTGCAACCTCGCTCAAACGTCTTTCCACAAGCCTGCCTGAGCGTTATGAAATCGCTCAATCTTCGACTGCTCAGATTAATGGTGTTGAGGTTCTTATTGATAGAACAAGAGCAACACAGATAAAAAGAATTAATTTAATAGTAGATAATAATAATGAAAGTGAGGTACCTATTGGAAACAGTAGTGGGACTGAAGGGTGATTACCACATCCACACATACTACTCTGACGGTGTTTTTTCACCCGAAAAAATAGTAGATTTGGCACTAGATGCGGGTCTGCAAGCGATTGCGCTTACTGATCACGACAACGTGCTTTCTTATAATGTTGCAAAAGAATACCTTAAAACTAAAGAAGTTGATTTGAAACTTATTCAAGGGATTGAGGTTAATACTTTATACAAAGACTACGAAGTTCATATTCTGGGATATTTTCCTGATGTTGAAAAAAGTGATTTTAAGAACCTTCTAAAAGTACAGCAGCAGGCGCGTGTTAAACAAACAAAAGAAATACTCGCACTTCTTGCTAAAAAAGAAGGAATTAAAATCAAGTATGAAGATGTAAAAAATATGGTTGCCGAAGGCGGTTCAATCGGTCGTCCGCATATTGCAAAAGCGATTACGAATGCCGGCGGAACAAGCAATGTAATGGAAGCTTACAGCAAATATATCCACAGACAATCACCTGTTTATGTAGAAAGAAAAACTGTTACACCTTTTGATGCGGTTGAAATCATTTATGATGCAGGCGGAATCCCTGTTATTGCACATCCTTATGATATTGATATTGCAGAAAAACTTATCAAGAACCTTATGAATTGCGGTTTAAGAGGAATTGAAGCTTATCATAGAAAACATTCACCTGCAATTGTTGAGTATTTCTCATCTATGGCAGAAAATTTAGGGTTAATAGTAACAGGCGGGTCTGATTTCCACGCACCGAATATCATGAACGGTCAAATAATCCTTGGTAAAAACTTTGTTCCTGAATGGATTTATGACACTATGATTAAGGAAAAGAAACAATTAGATTTGGCAAATTAGAGGGCTTTATGAAACGCGGATTCACAATTGTAGAAGTTTCAATATTGTTTGTAATATTTTTAATTGTAGCATTTCTTGTTG
>JAMPIM010000012.1 GCA_023662705.1 Candidatus Gastranaerophilales bacterium
TCTCACCCGATCGAAAAAGTTTTCCACTCTTCACACTAATATATATTTACCCCGATTAGCGAGGTGACGATGCGGGAAAAGAGTGTTAATTAACCCCACACCACTCTTAAATAAAAAAGGTATCCGGTTACTTAAAACACAGGAAGAAACCCATGGATACGCTAGTTTTACAAAGACCAAGGATTGAAAAAAACGCGACGAGCGCGGCGGGGATAGTTATTGCCTTTTGTTTAATGCTGAGTCTGCCTGCAAACGGGATTAGTGTTGGAAATTATACAGGGATTTCTCCTACTCTGAATTATATTAAAGAAGAACAAGCAAACAGAGAACTTTTGTTTGATTCAAACATTAAAACAAAATACGCAGGTGCAAAGGTTGCTGACGTGGACAAGGGTGTTAAACATATTAAAATGGTTCGTTATTACAATGGAAGACCTGTAAGAATAAATGTTGTAGAAATTTGTCAGGGTGTAAACGGTAATCTTAATATTGAACCGCAAATTGCTTCCAATACATTGGCTTCAAGAAGAAAAATTTCATCAATAGCCGCTAAAGATAATGCAATAGTAGCTATTAACGGCGGGTATTTTAAACCGCAAAGCGGAGTTCCATTGGGTACTCTTATGATTAATAAAAAGGTGTATACAGGTCCTATATATGACCGTGTGGCAATGGGTATTTTTGATGGCGGTTATGATATGGCAAGGGTACAGCTAAATGCAAGTATTGATACTAATATAGGAGGGCTTAAAATTGATAATATCAATCAGCCTAGAATGTTGTCGACACATACAATCGTTTATACGCCGGAGTGGGGAACAGTTTCTCCGCCTTCTCCTAAGTATGGTAAACAAATAGTTATAGCTGACGGCAAATTTGTTAAAGCTTCTGTTGAGGCAAACATTATCCCTAAAAACGGGTTTGTTGTGGTTGGTTCCGCAAAAAACATAGATACAATAATTAAGGCTAAGAAATTCAAGCTGAATGTAAAAACAAATCCAGGTTGGGAAGGTGTTAATCATATTATAAGCGGCGGGCCGTATCTAATAAAAAATAATGAAATCTATGTTGATATGACCGCGCAAAAACTTGCATCAATCGGAGGTAGAAATCCAAGGACGGCAATCGGTTATACAAAAGAAAACCATTTGGTTATGGTGACAGCTGACGGTCGTGAAGGTTCTTCAATCGGTTTAACATTATTTGAGCTTGCGAATCTGATGAAAGAGTTTGGATGTGTCAATGCTATGAATCTTGATGGCGGTGGTTCGACCGTTATGTATGTAAAAGGTCAGGTTGTAAACCGACCTGCTGTACAAGGCGGAATTCCGTTATCACATGTACTTACTGTTACAAACAGTTAATAAAGTTTGTATAGGAATTATCTGTATGAAAACCGGCATTTACCCCCACAGAAGATAATTCCTATACTTCGAAATTAAAAAGGGCGAAATTTCTAAAGAAATTTCGCCCTTAAATCTTTTAAAAAGAACTACTTAACAAGTTCTTTGAATGATTTACCAGCTGAGAATGCAGGAACTGTTTTAGCAGCAATCTTCAATTCTTTACCTGTTTGAGGGTTTCTGCCTGTTCTAGCAGCTCTTTTGCGAGCTTCCCAAGTACCAAAACCAACTAAAGTAACTTTTTTACCTTTAGCAACTGTTTTTTGGATGATTTCTAAAGTAGCTGATAATACATCAGATGAAACTTTTTGAGACAATTTAGTCTTTTTTGAAATCTCTTTTACTAATTCTTCTTTGTTCATAATAAACTCTCCTATACACTAAGTACTCTCGAGTGCCCGTCATTACTAAAATTCAAGCACCTTATGAGTTTATTATATACATTTTTCAAATAATTGCAAGCTTTTTTTATAAAATTTACATTTATTATTGAATTTTAGGGTATTTTGTTACATAACTTTACATCTTCCTAATTTCGGCTATAATTAAATAGTGGTCTTTATTATAGAAAGGAGAGTTTATATGTGGGAAAAGGATATTAAAATCCATGATGTTCGTGAGATTAGAACCCGAACTTGTGTTTATTTTGGCTGCGGTGCGATTAATAAAATCGAAGACATAGCCAAAGATTTTAAATCAAAAGGTTTGGACAGAGTTATTGTTATGAGCGGTAAGAATGCTTATAAAGCGACAGGAGCGTGGGATGTTGTTGAAAAAGCCCTGAAAAATAACGGTATTGAATACGTTAACTATGACGGTGTTACTCCGAATCCTACAACTACTGCTGTAAATGAAGCAGCAAAGATTGCAATAGATTTTGGAGCAAAAGCGGTCATAGCTATTGGCGGCGGCTCACCAACCGATGCGGGCAAATCAGTTGCGATACTTTTAAAATATCCTGATAAAACGGCTAATGATATTTATGAATTTACATTTGCACCTACTGAGGCTGCTCCTATTGTGGCAATTAATCTTACACACGGAACAGGAACAGAAACTAACAGATTTGCGGTTGTAACAATTCCTGAAAAAGATTATAAACCTGCGATTGCTTATGACTGTATTTATCCGACTTATGCGATTGATGATCCTGCATTGATGGTGAAACTATCTCCAAAACAAACAAGATATGTTTCAATTGATGCGGTTAATCACGTTGTGGAAGCTGCTACTTCAAAAGTTGCATCGCCTTATGCAATTACTCTAGCAAGAGAAGTAATTACCTTGGTTTCTAAATATTTACCTAAAGCAATTGAAAATGCAGATGATTTGGAAGCTCGTTATTACCTTGCTTATGCTGCTATGTTGGGCGGTGTTTGTTTTGATAACGGACTTTTGCATTATACACATGCGCTTGAACATCCGTTAAGCGCAGTAAAACATGAACTATCTCATGGTTTAGGGTTAGCAATTCTTTTACCTGCTGTTGTAAGAAATATTTTTGATGCGAAAGCTGAAACGCTTAAATATATCTTAGAACCGATTGCAGGAAATATTAATACAGCGGCTGAAGCTGAAACTAAAGTTTACGAATGGCTGAAATCGCTTGGTGTGCCTTCAAAACTCAGAGATGAAGGGTTTACGGAAGCTGATATTCCTAACCTTGTAAATCTTGCATTTACAACTCCGTCGCTCGATGGTTTACTTGGAATTGCACCTACAGAAGCAACTAAAGAGGCTGTATCCCAAATTTATACGAATTCTTTATAAAAATAAAAGGGGCGGTTTTAACCGCCCCTTTTTACTATGCAAAATTTGCTCTCATTTTATTTAATGCTCTTGCTTCTGTTTGTCTGATGCATTCTTTTGTTACACCGAACATTTTTCCGATATCCTCAAGAGTTGTTTTTGCGAAGTTTTCTAGTCCAAATCTCATTTTGATTACGGCTTGTTCTCTTTCTTTAAGAGTTGATACAACATTTGCAATTTCTTGTTTTAGTTCTTCAAATTCAATATTTTCTTCAACTGTAGCAGATTCATCAGCAACAACATCAGCTACGTTTAATTCGCTGCCGTTGTTTGCATCAAAAGAGCCTTCGATTGAAACGGTTGAGCTGTATGCTTGTAAGTAGTTATCAATTTTCTCAGGTTCGATATCCATTTTTTTTGCTACTTCGCTGTTTGTAACCTGTGTATTGTATGTTCTTTCCATTTCGCGTTTAACTTTTGAAAATTTTGATAATGTTTCTTGTACATATACAGGAATCTTCATGCAGTAAGATTGTTCAGAAATTGCTTTGAACATAGCTTGTTTAATCCACCATGTTGCATAAGTTGAAAATCTGTAACCTAATTCAGGATTGAATTTTTCTACAGCAACCATTAAGCCTAAGTTACCTTCTTGAATTAAATCAACAAGAGGAAGTTTAGATACGTGAATAGCTTTTCTTGCGATAGTTAAAACAAGTTTTAAGTTAGCTTGAACCAATTCTTTTTTAGCACTGTTGTCGCCGTTTTTAGCTTTGACAGCCAATTCCTTTTCTTCAGCAGCTGTAAGGTTTTTTGCAGCATTAACTTTTCTCAAATAGTAACCCAATTCTGAAGAATTTGATGTAATAGAAACAAATCCGCATCTAGCAGGGTTAGTAGCACCGGTTTTTTTCATAGAAATAGCTTTTGACATAAACACAACTCCGTAGGGGTAAATATAACTTGACTTATTTTATGACTACAAGCCTAATAGTCAAAAGGATTTAAATAATCCTTATATACTTATGATATATAAAAAGTATATAAAATTCAAGTGTTTTGTTAAGAAATATTACAAAAATTGCCCTGATTTTGCAAAATCTTTACAAAAGTTAATAATTATTTGCTTGATTCAAGATATAATCTTAACTCTGTAACTCTTTCGTCAAGAAGGTTTATGACCGATTTCATAGACTCTGAAATCTTTTTGGTATTTTTGAATCTGGTATGGAAAAACAGGATTGTTGTTACAGAATCCATAACAAGTTCTTTCAGTTCTAGGATTTCTTTATAAATAAGAGGGTCAACAATTTCTTTGTTTTCGCATAAAAGCATAAACAAATCTCCGAACCACCATTGAGTTTCTTCTACGTTATTGGAGTTCAGTCCTTTGTTGGCATTTTTTAAGAATTTTAAGGCTTTAGCATAAATGACTTCCAGTTTTTCTTTTTTAGCAGGTAAGATTTCTTTAAAGTAGTGCATAGTCTGCTCATATCCTGCGTTGATAAGTTTCCTTCTTGATTCTTTATCAAGGTTAAAGTCTGCAAAGAAAATGTCTCCTGTATTTATTCTAATGCAGTCATATCTGTCATTTTGACCATATACTTCGGTTACAAATCCTGTTGCTACATCCGTAATACAGCTGTAGATAGTGTTTATATATGAAATAGGCGAGTTTTTCTCTTCGCTGCAAGTGCCTTCCAGTCTGAATTCAAGGATTCTGCTTTCGGAGTTGTTAACGGTGTCTGATAATTTCCACATTGGAGATGCTTTTTGCAAATCTCCATCAACAAGGCTAGCTCCATTATAATCATAAGGAGGCATTAAGCCGGGCATACTGGATGAAATTCTTATTGCTTTAGCTATTTCAAAATCAGGAGTTTGTTTGTTAGAAAATTCCTGAGTAGTAAATGTTTTAAGGTTTGTTGTAATAATAACCAGCTCTTTTTGCAGGTCTTCAAAGTTAACATTTCGTTTCTTTACATCTTCTGCTTTTCTGGAAATAAGTTCGTTTAACCAATCGACAAATATTCCGCCTTTTGATAGTCCAAAGCTTTTTGTAAGACCGAGATGAATATCTTTGAATAACTCAAAATTTACTTTTAAGAAGAGGTTTTCCAGTTCATAAGATTTATAGCCGCAGGCTACAAGAGCCGCAAATATAGAACCTACAGAGGAACCTCCTACTATATCATATTCAATTCCCAGCTCTTCAAGAGCGCGTATTGTTCCAACATAGGCTAAGCCTCTTATGGCTCCGCCTCCAAATAAACATGTGTATTTAAGCGGGTTATTCATTTATTAGCCTTTCTTCGTCTTTTTTTCCAAATTCGCCGTTTGTTTTAAAAAGAATTTTTTCATAATATTTTAAATCCTGACTAGGTTGTTTATATTCTTTTTGGGCAAACTGTGTCGGAATAAATATTCCGCAAAGAGGTCCGTCAAAGATTTCTGTCCAGAAAGGATTTGCTTTTAATACGTTATAGATTTTCGTACTTTTATCCGGCATAAGGATTTCGGTCGGATAATTCATGATTATATCGTCCCAGCGGTCTTCGCCTGAAACAAAATTAATAAATGTATCAAACTCTCTGTCGTAATAACATTCTTCATATCTTCCGTCCATGAAAATTAAATTATTAGGGTAGAGTTTATAAGCTGTATAACTTCCAAGTGCAAATTCTGTTGCAATATTTCCATCCATATTGTTGATTTTTAAGAATTCACATTCTGCGATAGGAAATTTTGTCATATTTGTTAATGTTTTATACGGGTGAGTGAATGGAATAAAAAGAATTGAAAGAGCACATAGAGCATAAGCCGTTTTTTCTAAAAATCTGATTCCGTTATTGGCGATTAAAGCCATAATATCTTTATAATAAAGCGCTGCTACTGTAATAACTGACAAAGACAATAACTTAACATGCATTGTGCCAAGGGCTGCCGTAACAATAAGTACCAATAGTTTTGTAATATCAAACTTCTTTTTGCAGATAGCTTTATAGCCTGCTGTTACAACCGTAAATAATGAGATTATAAATGCAGGATAGTAATATTGCACGTGTCTTAGAGCAAATACATACCACCATTCTGTAACGTACATTCTGTTTTTAGTGTTAGCGGAGATTAAGAAATAAAAGTAATCCCATCCCCATGGATTTATTGCTAAAAGCGGAGTTGAAATTAAAAGAACAACGAGATATTTTTTCCAAGGCTTGCGTCTAAGCAGTTCGCCTATCATATATATAAAGATTATGCCTAACCCTGCAACTACTCCGCCATGGGTATTGTTCCAAAGTATAATAAGAAGCGGGAGCGTATAAACAATTTTTGAATTATAAATTCTTGTTCTTTCCAGAATATATAGAAGTAAAGAAAAGAACATAAAGCTGAACATGTGGCATCTTATTAATGACGGATTCAAATGCGCAAATACTAATAAGAAAGCTCCTGAAAACCATAATGTCGGCGGGTAATTATTCTTATGTAAATCCTGAGTTTTTATAATAAAAAATGTTGTAAGGAATAAGAGGACAGCTTGATTTAAGACTAAGCCAAAGTGTCCTAAATATTTAAAGAACAAATAAAATACAAGACTTGCTCCATATTCGTGGTCAAACCAGATGTGAGTCGGTGTATAAGACATAAAATCCTGATATGAAATAGAGCCGTTCGCAAAGAAATGCTCTCCGACAATCAGTCTTGCAAATAAATCATAATCATACTCATTACACAGACATGCTAATAACAGCGACAGCATTGCCAGTAAAAAATACATAAAAGCCCTGCTTTTAATAACAGATTTAATATTTTCCATTCTCTCTCCTAATCAACTTATATATTTATTCTAATATAAAAATCAATTTTATGATATATTAAATAAGAGATAAGGAGAATTTGATTATGGGGCAGACTCTTGTAGAAAAAATTATTTCCGACCATGCGGGAAAAGATGTGCATGCCGGAGAACTTGTAATATCACGTGTTGATGTTGCTGCGGTTCAGGATGGAACAGGACCTTTAACAGTTCAGGAGTTCAAAAAACTGGGACTTACCAAGCTTAAGAATCCTGAACGTTCGATTTTGTTTATTGACCATGCTTCTCCGAGTCCGAGAAAAGAACTTTCAAACACACATGTTGTCTTAAGAGAGTTCGCAAAAGAATATGGAGCTGTTTTATCAGATGTCGGAGCAGGTGTTTGTCACCAGAGATTGATTGAAACCTTTGTTAATCCGGGGGAAGTTCTGGTTGGAGCAGATTCTCATACTTGTACTTCAGGTGCTCTGGGCGCGTTTGCTACAGGCATGGGGTCTACTGATATTGCTGTTGCTATGGGATTAGGTAAAACCTGGTTAAAAGTTCCTGCAACTTATAAAATAGTTGTAAACGGTAAATTTAAAGATGGTATTTGTTCAAAAGATTTGATGCTTTATTTGATTGGTATGATTGGAGCTGACGGAGCTACTTATAAAGCGCTTGAGTTCTGTGGTGACACTATTGATAATATGTCTATGTCAGAACGATTCACGTTAGCTAATATGGCTGTAGAAGCAGGTGCAAAATGCGGATTATTTGTTGCTGATGATAAAACTAAAGCATTCTTGAAAGAGCGCGGCAGAGAAGATAAATTCAAACAAATTCTTCCTGATGCGGATGCAGATTACGAAAGAGTAATCGAGATTAATGCAGAGGATGTTCCTCATACAGTTTCCTGCCCTCATACTGTTGATAATACAAAGAGAGCTGATGAGCTTAAGGATGTAAAGGTTAATCAGGTTTATGTAGGAACTTGTACAAACGGTCGTATTGAAGACCTAAGGGTTGTTGCCGATATTTTAAAAGGGAAAACAGTTCATCCGGATGTAAGATTGTTGATTTCTCCTGCTTCAAAAGATGTATTTAAACAAGCTTTGAAGGAAGGCTTGATTGATATTTTTGTAGAATCCAATGCTGCAATTCTTGCTCCGGGATGCGGACCTTGTGTAGGGGTGCACGCAGGAATCCTTGGTGACGGAGAAGTTTGTCTTGCAACTCAAAACAGAAATTTCCAGGGCAGAATGGGAAATACAAAAGGATTTATTTATTTAGCTTCGCCTTATGTAGCAGCTTACACTGCTTTAAAAGGCTATATTAACGCAGGAGATTAGTATGAATTTACTTCTATTAAAACAATTATCTGTACTAAGCATATTTGCAGGCGCAATTTTGGGTTTAATCTCGATAGTGCCTTATATAAGCTTATTTACATTTTTGATAGCAATAACCTGTCTTTCTGCTCTTATTTTAGTTTATTTGAAACAAAATGATTTGATTGGAATAATCAGTATAAAAGAAGGTTGTATTTTTGGAGGTGCAATCGGGTTTGTATCGTTTATTGCGTTTGCAATTGTTTATACTCCGATTAGTATGTTGTTAGGTTGGTTAATTCCTGCTTATTCTCAAGGATTTTTAAGATTTTTCTTAACAGGCGGATTCGGTTCTTTTGTCGTAATGATATTGCTGATTATATTTATGGCAGGATTGAGTGCAATGTTTAACGGGTTTTCAGGACTTGTGACAGCATACGTGTATGAGCTTATAACCGGCATGAAAAAACAAAACGGCGAAAATAATAGCATAGATTTTGAAATAAAATAGTGAAAGGTTTAATAAAAATGGCATTTGAATCAAAGATTAAAACAATAGAATGGGTAGATACATATTCAAGAATGGTTGACCAGACCGTTATTCCTTATGAATACAAGTTTGTTAATATAACAGACGGACAGGAAATGTTTGATGCAATCAGAAATATGATTGTGCGCGGAGCGCCAGCTATAGGTATTGCAGGTGCTCACGGGGTTGTATTATTTGCTCAGGAGCTTGCTAAAGAAGACTTAAGCCGTGAAGATTTTGTATCAAAACTTATTGAAAAAGCTGAATACATGAAGACATCGCGCCCTACTGCCGTTAATCTTATGTGGGCTTGCCAGAAGCAGATTGATGTTATTAATGCTTCAACTTCTGATATAGCAGGAATTGTTGAAGAGCTTAAGAAAAATGCTATCAAACTTGAGAATGAAGATATTGAAATCAATAAAAAAATTGGTGATTACGGTGCGGAAGTTGTTCCAAAAGGTGCAACTATTCTTACTCACTGTAATGCAGGCGCTTTGGCAACGGTAGGTTATGGTACAGCTCTTGGCGTTGTGCGTTCGGCTTTTGCAAAAGACAATACTGTTCAGGTTTTTGCAGATGAGACAAGACCTCGTCAGCAGGGTGCAAGAATTACTACATTTGAACTTGCAATGGATGGTATTCCTGTAACACTTATTACGGATGGTATGTGTTCGTATTTTATGAGCAAAGGAATGATTGATATGGTTGTTGTCGGTGCTGACAGAATCGCTGCAAATGGCGATACTGCTAATAAAATCGGTACTTATACGGTTGCAATTGCTGCAAAATATCATAATGTTCCATTTTATATTGCAGCACCTTTATCAACAATTGATACTTCTATTGCAACAGGTGCGGAAATTCCTATCGAAGAGCGTTCACATGAAGAAGTTACTCATATTAACGGTGATTGGGTTTGTTCTGATAAAGTTAATGTAATCAATCCGGGATTTGATGTAACTCCGCATGAATTGATTGCAGGTATTATTACTGAAAAAGGTATTTTGAGACCTGATTATAATAAATCGATTGCAGAAGCGTTTAATACAAGCAAGTCTTAATTGCTTCAATCATTGAATCAGGATTTGCAAGGTTTTTGCCTGCAATATCAAATGCTGTACCATGGCTTGGGGAAGTTCTTACTATATCCAAGCCGATTGTCATATTAACAGTTTTTTCAGAAGCAGCTGCTTTAATCGGGATTAATCCTTGGTCATGATAGCAAGCTATATAACAGTCGTAAGGTGATTTTTCGCCTTTAATATAGTTTCTTACCCCTTTAATAAATAACGCGTCAGCCGGCATTGGATTTGTAATATTGATACCGCGTTTTCTTAAAAATTCAACAGCAGGTATCATAATTTCATCTTCTTCATTGCCAATGATGCCGTTCTCTCCTGCATGTGGATTTAGTGCGCATAATGCAAAAGAAGGTTTGTTAACTAAAAGTTTGTTTTGGAAATACCAACGTAAGCGTTCTGTTTTTTCGACAAGCATCTCTTTTGTAATATTTACATCTTTTAATGCGCAATGTCTTGTCAAAAGGAGGACTCTGAAATCACGTGAAGTGAATAACATCTCAGCTTTTTGTCCGTCGTGAGCAAGAAAATGCTCTAACACTTCTGTTTGTCCGTTAAAATGATGTCCTGCAAGATGCATTGCCTCTTTTGATGTTGGCGCTGTTACAATAAACTTTGGTCTGATTTCACAAGCTTTTTGAAGTGCTCTAAAAGCAAAATCTCCTGCTTCTGCACTTATAATCCCGGGATCAACTCTATGCGGGTAATCAATTTCAATTACTTCATAATTATTGATTCCGCCGTAAGTATTAAGAATTTTGGAATTTGAAATTATTACAATATCCTTTGAAGGCAAATTCAACATTTTCAAAGCCTTGATGGTAATCTCAGCTCCGATACCGTTTGGATCTCCTGTCAGTATTGCAATTTTTTCAGAGTATTTATTCATGATGCGCCAAATAATTAAGTATTTCGATTAAAGTATTTGAATTACCCAAGTTTCCTGATTTAGTAATAATCCATCTGCTATTAATATCCTGGCAGATAGAAATAGCCGGTGCAACTTCATCTATTAATCTAAGTTCGTTAGAATTAATTGCTTTACAGCATTTATAAGAAGTTTCTCCGCCGAGCGTTATGAGAACAAAATCAATTTTTTCCATTGCTTGTCTTGTAAGCTCAGCCAGATAATCGGTAATCATCCCTGCAAACTTATCTCTTGTCAGTTCTGCATTATAAGAATCTTCCGAAAATCCGTCAAAATTAGCAATTAGATTTGAAGTATGAACGCAAACCGTCACGCCGCTTTTTAAATTTGAAACAACGCGTTCAACAATATCTTCACTCACTCCGTCTAATATAGCTTTAGTATCAAGTGCAATAAAATTTACATTATCATAGTCATCTGACTGCTCAAGTTTTTTTATCTGATTAGCTGTAATCTGTGTTGCAGTTCCTGATACGATTAATTTTGCTTTGTTTCCGATATGAACTTCTGATTCTGATTTTTCAATCCCTGCTAGCCAGTATTTTGATAATACCTGTGCGCCTGCTGCAGTACCTGTCGGTAAAAGTTTTTTATCACATTTATTAATTGCAAGTGCAATCTGCTCAATATCAGTGATAGATGTAGCGTCAGCTACAATAAGCTTTTTCCCTTCTTTAATGAGCTCATTAATTCTCATTAAAATAGGCCCTGCACCATTTAAAACTGTTCTTAATTCAATTGTTCCAACAATGTCATATTCTCTGTCACCAAGCTGGGTTCTTAAAAGAGTTGGTACATGTGACTCCGTAATAGGTGAGTGCGGATCCATAGCCATTTCTGTTTTTCCAATGGGTACACCTTTTGCAAGATGATATCCTCCTACAGTGATTCGTCCTTCCTGAGGAAACGCAGGAAGAATAATTGCTGCATCATACCCTAACATATCGAGCATAATCAGAGTTTCTTTTGCAATATGACCTCTTAGTGTTGAGTCGATTTTTTTGTAATAATAATCAAACGAAAAGTTTTCGCTTAGTGTTTTTACAGCTTTTCCCGTGCATAAAACAGCCTGACCCGGGTCAATATTTCTGGACTCACTTGAAAGAGCCCACACCTCTGTCCCCGCTTTAACCTTTGGTTCACAATCACTATCCAGTAATATTTTTGTACTGGCACCTTTTTGATGAAATTGTAGTGCGGTATCATTAGCGCCTGTTAAATCATCGGCAATAATTCCGACCAAATCAGATAAAATCATTACTCAGCGTCTCTTTTTGAACCTAATAATCTTACATTGTTTGCTATAATAAGAAATCTTTCTTTTTCTTCGCCTGTTTGGTCAGTCCATTTGCTGATAGAAATTCTACCGTCAACAACGACTTGTCTGCCTTTTTTTATATATTCTCCGGCAAATTCAGCCTGCTTATCCCAGACTTCAATATTATACCAGTCTGTAACTTCTTCTTTTGTTTTTGAATCCCATCTGCCTACAGCAAGTGAAAAAGTCGTTTTCACTTTACCTGATTCAAAATATCTTATTTCAGCGTCTTGTCCTGCTCTGCCAATGATTGTAGCGGTGTTCATTTATTCTCCTTTTTTATCTTCTTTTTCAGATTCTTTGGTTTGAGTTTCTTCAATCTTTCCTTTGTTATTTGGATCAAATGATTTATCTATGTATTCTATATTAGCAGATTTCATTAATCCGTCTGTAAGATTTTTAAGAACTTTAATTTGTCTTTGGGTTTCAAGATAGAATTTGATTTCGTCTTTTGCTTTGGCAAATGGAGTTGAACCGGCTTCAATTCTGTCTGTAACCTTGATTATGTGGTAACCGTATGGTGATTTTACAAGAGATTCACTGATTGTATCAGGCTTCATGCTAAATGCTGCGTTAGAAAATTCAGGCACCATAGCTTCTCTTGAGAAGAAACCTAATTCGCCGCCGCGTTCTCCGCTGACTTTGTCTTCTGATTCTTTTTTAGCAATCTGCTCAAATTTATCAGGATTTGCTTTTACTTCTTTTAGTACAGCTTCTGCTTTAGCTTTTTTTGCTGCAAAAATTTCTTCAACTCTTTTGTTTAATTCTTCCGGTTCCATATCCTTGTTTTTAGCTTTGATTTCTTGAATTGTTTTAATAGTATCAGCAGAAATAAGAATATGAGAAGCTCTAACCTGTTCTCCGTGTTTGAACATATCTTTGTGTTTGTTGTAATATTTTTCTGCTTCTGCATCAGAAATCGAAATCTTTTCTATAGAATTAACTAATTTCTTGATTTTGATTTGTGTTTTTAAATCTTCAGTAAATTCATTATTAGAAACACCTCTTTGTTTAAGGATTCTGCTTAATTCTTCTTTAGAACCAACTTTATCAATAATAGATTTCATTTCATTTTTTATATCTTCATCAGAAACTTTGATTCCGCGTTTTTCAATTTCTGTGTCAATAAGTGTTTTAACTATCAATTCTTTAGTAGCTTTTTCTTTGAAAATCAAATACATTACGTTAGAATCTTCTTTAATAAAGTTATTTGCACCGCCAAAAGCTTTGAATGGAGAGTTATTTATTTCTTTGTCAACAGCAGTATCAAACTGACCTCTGGTAATTTCAGCACCGTTAACTTTAATAATAGCTTCTTTGTTTTGTCCTAATGTACAACCTGAAAGCAATATTACAGATAAAGCTGCGCAAGTAAGAATTTTTTTCATAATAACTCCTCTTATCCCTTATTATATTTATTAACTATCTTTTTAATATCATAAAACAAACTTGATAAAATGTTAAATACTTCCTCAAATCCTGAATGCTGAATATTTAATAAAAGTATTGAAACCCCTTCGTTACAGCTTTTTGGCGCTAAAGTAAATTTTACTCTTCTTAATATTTTACCGTCTAAATTGCTTTTCAAAATATTCCATTCATACTGTGTAAACGGAGTGTAAATCCTTAAATTATCTCCGGCTTCTCTTATAACAGAAATTGTTGCTTCTGTGGCAAGAAGTCTTAATTTAATAAGTTTAATAAGGTTTTCAACTTCATCAGGAATTCTTGAAAATCTGTCTTTCCATTCTGAAACTATACTGTCAAGCTCAATTTCATTATTAACATCAGCAAGACGTTTATATTCAATCATTTTTTGTTCAGATGAGCCAACCCATTCATCAGGAATAAATGCTGTCACATTAATATCAACAATTGCCGGTTTCTTGGCTGCAACTCCTTCGCCTTTTAGTTCCATGACCGTTTCTTCAAGAAGCTGGCAATAAGTATCAAAGCCGACATTAATCATGTGTCCATGCTGTTTTGTACCCAAAACATTGCCTACCCCGCGGATTTCTACGTCACGCATAGCAATTCTGTAGCCGCTGCCAAGTGTTGTAAACTCTTTTATAGCCTTAAGTCTTTCGGAGGCTTCTTTTGAGAGCTCTTTGCTTTTTTTATAAAGACAATAGCAATAAGCTTGTTTTTCACTTCTTCCGACACGGCCTCTCAATTGATATAATTGAGCCAAACCGAGTTTGTCTGCGTCATGGATAATAATAGTATTAGCGTTTGGAATATCTAATCCGTTTTCAATAATAGTCGAGCATAATAAAATATCACTTTCGTGATTATCAAATCCTATAATCACATCTTCAAGCTGTTTTTCGCTTAGTTGACCGTGTCCTATTGATATTCTTGCATTAGGGACGAGTTTTTGCAGCTCAAGTTTAAATTCTTCAATAGTTTCAACTCTGTTATAAAGATAGAAAACCTGTCCGTCACGGTCAAGCTCATTCATAATAGCATTTTTAACTGTCTGTTCATTAAACTCGCCCACAAAAGTTTTTATCGGTAAACGGTTCTGCGGCGGAGTGTTGATTATTGAAATATCTTTGATTCCGGAAAGTGACATATAGAGAGTTCTCGGAATCGGTGTTGCTGACATCGAAATAATATCAATATTTTCTCTAAACTCTTTTAATTTTTCCTTATGTCTTACACCAAATCTATGCTCCTCATCAATAACAAGCAATCCCAAATCTTTGAAGAATACATTATCCTGCAAAAGTCTGTGTGTTGCTACAACAACATCGCACTTGCCTGTGGCAAGATTTTTTAACGTCTCTTTCTGTTCTTTTTGAGAACGGAATCTGCAAAGTAAATCAACATTTACTCCAAATGGCTTGAATCTTTCTGCTATAGTTTGATAATGCTGTAAGGCAAGAACTGTTGTCGGAACAATAACTGCAACCTGTTTTAATGATGTTACAGCCTTGAACATTGCACGCATTGCAACTTCTGTTTTGCCAAAGCCGACATCACCGCAAACCAGTCTGTCCATTGGGGTCGAGCTTTCCATATCAGATTTAATATCATTAATAGCCTTATTTTGGTCAGGTGTTTCAATATATTCAAAAGCTTCTTCCATTTCCATTTGAAGCGGCGAGTCTTCTGCAAATGAAATTCCTTCCTGCATTTTTCGGCGGGCATATAAACGAAGTAAATCATAAGCAATCGTTTCAACTTCTTTTTTGACTTTATTCTTAGTGTTTTCCCAATCAGAACCGCCCATACGGGAAAGTTTAGGCTTAATCTGCCCCGAGCCCCTATAACGGCATAGCATGTTTATTTGTTCGGCAGGAATATGCAGTTTATCTTTGTTCGCATATTCAATTGTCAAATAATCTTTTAACTGACCGTCAAATTCCTGCTGCGTAAGCCCCTGATAAACTCCGACACCGTGAACGGTATGAACTACATACTCTCCTGGTTTAATATCATTGATGTTTTCAATGTATTCTGCTTTTTCTTTATAGGCGCGTTTCCTACCTGACGGAATATCTTTTTGTCTTTTATTAAAGAGCTCTCTATCCGTAATAACAATGATTTTCCCATCAGAAATAATCGTTCCGAGTGAACTGATATTATTAATGTAATTTACTTCAAAAATTCCGTATTCAGCAAGAACTTCTTTTACTCGTTCTTTATAATCAGTTGCGATAGTTATTTGATAACCTTTTTTTGATAATAAAAACTCTGTAGCCTTATCCATATCAGCATCAAATATTGGAATATTTTCTGCATTAATATCAATAACTTCATTCGATTCATCAGACAAGAAATTATTCAAAGAAATTTTCTGTAATCCTGCTGCTTTTTGAATAATTTCAGCTTCCGAAAAATGATTAATTTCTTTAAGGGGGTAAATGAGATTTAGTTTTAAGGCTTCGTTATAAGTATTGATTAAGGTTTCATCTATTTGGTTAAGTTTTGCTGTAATTTCTGCATACTCATCATAAACTACGATATAATCATTAAAATAATCTAAAACACTTACAAGTTCAGTGTTAAAATAAGACTGATAAACATTTACCCCTTCAAAATAACCTTCTTCGCGGAACTGTTCTTTTAGAGCAGGCGAAAATTCATCCGGTGCAATCGGCGGTAAAACAAATTTGTATAAAGGATTGATTTCAATCTCTTTAATTTTTTCAACCGACTTTTGGGTTTCATTGTCAAAGAATCTTATATCAACAATTTCATCGCCCCAAAATTCAACTCTGACAGGATTATCTGTAAGCGGGTAAATATCAGAGATATCTCCTCGAATAGAAAATTCTCCAATATCAGAAACCATTGTTGAGCGTTTATATCCTAACGATACTAATTTTTCCAGTAATTTTCCTTGAGTAATGCTATCACCGACCTTGAGAGATAAAGAATTTTCTTTGAAAAACTCTTCTGTTGGAAATTTTTCGGTTAGAACCTTTGCAGGAGCGATGACTATATCTGATTTGTTTCTCAGTGTTGCAATTTGTTTTCTGTAATCATAAAGATTCCCAATAACTGTTTCATAAGGTGAGGTATTTTGATAAGGTAAAAATGCAGTATCAATATCAAATATTTTTTCAAAATCTGACTTATAACGCAACCCGCTTTGTTCGGTTGAAGTTACAAACAAAACTTTTTTACCGGAGAGTTCACTAATATATTTAACCAGCAAAATACGGCTAAACGTGGTTAATCCGGTTAGCGTAAAACTTTTTTGCTTTTTTATATTCCTTATAAGTTTGTCAAAAAACAGACTCTGTTCAAGTTTCATTAGTCAAAATTAGGACTTTCGTAGTCAATACCCATTTCTTTAATAGCTGCAATGAATCTTTCCGCACAAGCATGCTGAACTTCAGGAGGCACAACCCTCAATATTTCAACGGTTTTAGAAATTACAGGGTCCTTATCGTACCATCTGCTGCCATTCACAGGTTTTACCAAATCATAAAATTTATCAAGTGCATCTTTGGATACTTTTTGTTCCAATTTATCCAAGAACACAACAGCGTGTTCTTTTAGCTCATCTTGATAATTTTTTAAAAGCTCAATAACTTCCAATAATTTTGGATCGTGGTCATACCATCTTTTATAAGCGGGACTCATTTAATACCCCCATATTTATTACCTCATCGTTAAATCTTGTGACCTTAGCGCCTAAGCCTCTTAGTTTAGCTTCAAAACACTCATAGCCTCTATCGATATGATGAAGTTTTTCTACGATTGATTCTCCGTTAGCCATTAATGCTGCAATCACTAACGCAGCCCCTGCTCTTAAATCAGGCGCAGCAATGTTAGCTCCTGAAAGATGCTTAACTCCTTTAATAATGGCATGGTTTCTATCCTGATGAATATCAGCACCCATTCTTCTTAAATCAGGTACCTGCATAAATCTGTTTTCGTATAAACTTTCAGTAATGATACCTACGCTGTTTGCAGTTGTTAAAAGAGTCATTGCAATAGCCTGTAAATCGGTTGGGAACCCAGGATAAGGCTGGGTTACAAAGTTAACCGAGTTTAATCTGTTCTTACAGCTTACTTCAATAGCAGTAGGCTCAGCAAGTTTAATACTTGCACCCATTTGGATTAATTTGTCATTAAAGAATGTCAAATGAGCGGGATAGATATTTTTAATCAATGCTTTTCCTTTTGTAGCAACAACTGCTGCCATAAAAGTACCTGCTTCAATTCTGTCAGGGATAGTCGTGTATTCAGCAGGATGAAGCTGTTCTAATTTTACACCGTTGATTACGATTTCAGAAGTTCCTGCACCAGTGATATCTGCGCCGATTGTGTTTAAGAAATTAGCTAAGTCAACGATTTCAGGCTCTTGAGCAGCGTTTTGGATTCTAGTAGAACCTTGAGCGGTAACAGCTGCAAGCATTAAGTTTTCAGTAGCCCCAACAGACGGAATATCAAGATAAATATCTGCACCGACAAGTTTTGGAGCTTTAGCATGAACATAACCGTTTTCGATTTTCATTTTTGCGCCTAATGTTTCCAATCCTTTGATATGGAAATCTACTCTGCGTTCACCGATAGCGCATCCTCCTGGAAGAGCAACAATAGCTTCTTTGCATCTTGAAACAAGCGCTCCTAATACGGTAAATGAAGCTCGCATTTTGCTTACGAGTTCATACTTAGCCGTGATCGAAGTAATATTTGTGGCATCAACGGTTACTGATTTTTCAGCTTTATTGTAGTCATATTTCGCGCCCAAATCAGAAAGAACATTAAGCATAATTGCAACATCCGTTAGCTCAGGCACATTATAAATCTTGGTACAGCCTTTAACTAAAAGTGTAGCTGCCAAAAGTTTCAAAACAGAATTTTTAGCGCCGCCAACGGAAACTTCTCCTCTAAGAGTTTCACCGCCCTGTATCTTAAACTTCTCTACCAAAATTCCTCCAATCTAACCAATATTATCATACAATTAAACAGTTTGTATGTAAAGAGGTATTGGTATGAGTTTTACTTTAATTATGCTTCAAGTTTAAAAGCTTCTCTAAAAATATTTGTGTCAAAAGTGAATTCTGCGGTTTGAGCTTTGTTTGGTTCTTGTTCACTTACGCCCATATTATTAGCATATTCTCTTGCATAGTTTTCAAGTTCTTTATTTGCATCTGCAATTTTTGACCAAGAACCTGTAGCAGTGATCATTGCTTCTGATTGTGCATTATAAGCTCCAACAAGATTCTGAGCTCCTTCATTATATTGTCCGATACCGTTTGCAAAGTTAACAAAGTGTGATAGTCCTTGAGCCATACCGTTAACTGATTGACCAATTTGTGAAAAACCACTGATTGCACCTTGCATTAAAACTGTACCAGCTGCAATTTTGTCAGTACCGCTTGCAATTAGTTGAGCGCCTTCTGAACCGGTTACTAAAGCTTGTGGGCCGCTTTCCATTGCAGTGCCTGCCGCAACTTGTTTCCCACCTAAAACACTTTTTTCAATGCTATCTGCTTGAAGTTGAATGTTTTCTGTAGTAAGTCTTGCTGCTTCTTCTAAATTTGATTGAATATCTTGAGTTCCTTCGTTAACAGTTTCTGTAATTAAATCTGAAACTTCTTGTAAGTCTTCTGATGCTGTAGCAACAACTTTATTTTGAGTTTCAATTTCAGCCTGTAATTCTTGAACTGATGTAACAAGGCTTCCAATTGTTCCACAAGCTGCTAAGATAGCAGAAATAGCAGCTGTTCTGTCTTCAGGTTTAGATTCAGGATTATTTAAGATTTTTTTATTTTCGTCAATAATTTCTAATTGAGCTTCTAATTGAGCTTGAGCTTCTGCAATTTTACCTTTTTCTCCGCCAAGTTCTTTAATTTTTTCTAATGCAGTTTCGATTGTTAATTTGTCAGCATCACATCTGTCTAAAAGAGCTTGTAAAGTGTCATTAATACCTTTGAATGTTTCTTCTGCATTTTGAGTATTTGTTTCAACTGCATTTTCATTTGCACCAGTTGTTTTATCAGCTTTTTGAGCATTATTTGTTGAAAGATCTGTAAAAATGCTCATAGCTTTGCTTACCATTGATTGAACAGCGTAAGCTTTTTGTTCGTCACTTCCATTGCTTAAAGTTTGGAGTGCATTTGAAAACCAAGCTATATTTCCGTAAGTCTGACCACCAACCATTGAGCCTACCATGTTGAGAGCGCCTTGAGCATCAATGCCGTTTGTACCGTAGTACATACCCATATTCATCATTTGCATTGCATCTAAATTAGGTGTCATCTTACTTAAAAATCCTATAATACCATCTTATATATATAAAAAGTATTTATTTTATAGGTAATTTCAGGCTTTTTAGTATTTGTTACAAAACTTTACAAAATTTATAGCTACTTGACGGATATACTTTTGACGGTGAATGGAGTACAACAAAATGGATGGAGAAATGAAAAAGGATTAAGAGAATGACTCAAATATTGACGGAAAGAGAGAAAAGTGTACTATTTTTGTTGGCGCAAGGTTTAAAAAATGAAGAAATTTCAAAAATGCTGCATATTTCTGTGCATACAACTAAAGCTCATTTGGAAATGATTTATGAAAAACTGGGTGTAAAGAATCGTGTACAAGCAGCTATTAAAGCAATTGTAATCGGAGTAGTTGATATAAAAGAATTAGTGTAATAAAAAACGGGTGCTGCATTTGCAGCACCCGTTTAATTTTATTCAAAGACTAGCCTAATTTAGCTTTGTCTTCTTCTGTTACACCTTTAATTGTAAGGTTAACTCTGCCTTTGTCATCGATTTTGATAACCTTAACGATAACTTCGTCACCGATGTTAACGTGCGGTTCAATTGTTTCGATTCTTTCCTGACAGATTTGAGAAATGTGAACCATACCGTCTTTGCCGCCGCCTAATTCAACGAACGCACCGATAGGGATGATTCTTACAACTTTTCCCTTGATAACCATACCAACTTCAGGTTTGAATGTTAAATCGTTAATCATTTTTTTAGCGATTGCAGCACCTTCCTGATCATTAGATGTGATTGTTACAACACCAGTATCCTGAATATCGATTTCAGCACCAGAAGCTTCAATAATAGCTCGGATTTGTTTTCCGCCAGGTCCGATAACTGTTCCGATATCTTCTGTAGGGATTGTCATTGTAGTAATGCTTGGTGCAAATGGTGATAATGATTTAGCAGGTTCAGTGATAACTTTTCTCATTTCGCCTAAGATATGAAGTCTGCCTTCTTTAGCTTGTGCTAAAGCTCTTCTAAGAGTATCATTTGCAATACCTTTAGCTTTCATATCCATTTGAAGAGCTGTGATACCATCATCGTTACCTGTAACTTTGAAGTCCATATCGCCAAGGAAGTCTTCAATACCTTGGATATCTGTTAATACAACAGGTTCTTTGCCTTCTTCGGTAATCATACCCATTGCAACACCGCCAATCATACATTTAACAGGAACACCTGCGTTCATCAATGCCATTGAAGAACCACAAGTTGAACCCATTGATGTAGAACCGTTTGATTCCAATACATCAGATGTTACACGGATTGTGTATCCGAATTCTTCCTGAGAAGGTAGAGCAGGGATGTTTGCTCTTTCTGCTAAGTTACCGTGACCAACTTCACGTCTTCCAGGGCCTCTTAAAGGTTTTACTTCGCCAACTGAGAAACCAGGGAAGATGTATTTATGCATATATGTTTTTTCTGTTTCAGGGTCAACACCATCAAGTTCTTGTTTCATACCCGGACCAGCAAGAGTTGCTACAGAAAGGATTTGTGTTTGTCCTCTTGTAAATACCGCAGAACCGTGTGCACGAGGAATAACCCCAACTTCACACCAGATAGGACGAACTTCATTCGGCTTACGTCCGTCAGCACGAACACCTTCATCAAGAATCATTGCACGCATAATTTTCTTTTCTGCTGCTTTGAATTCTTCTGCAACAAAGTCAATGCCTGTTTCTTCAATAATTTGGTGGATGTAGTGATCATCAGGAAGAGCTTCAACGCGTTCTTTAACAAGCTTTTTAGCTTCTTCAAGTTTTTGTTGTCTGTATGCTCTGTCAAAGTTGTGGTAAGCATCGAAAATCATATCGTGAGCAACTTCGTTGATAAGGTTTTTCAATTCAGTTGTGTCATAAGGGTTAACGAATTCTTGTTTTTCAACTCCGCAAAGTTTAGCGAATTCAACCTGAGCGTCACATTGTTTTCTGATTTCGCCTTGAGCAAATTCAACAGCAGCCATAATATCATCTTCTGAAACAAATTTACATCCTGCTTCAACCATGATAACGCTATCGTGAGTACCTGATACAACGATATCAAGGTCAGATGCTTTTGCTTGCTGGTGAGTTGGGTTAGCAACTAACTGACCGTCAACTTTTGAAACTCTTACAGCACCGATAGGTCCTTCGAAAGGAGCGCCGCTTAGCATTAATGCGCAAGATGCGCCTAACATAGCCAATGTATCAGGCTGATTTTGCTGGTCGTAGCTGAATAATTGAGCTACGATTTGAATATCATTTCTGTATCCTTTAGGGAACAGAGGTCTAATAGGTCTATCTATCAAACGTGAAACAAGGATTGCCTTATCACTTGCTTTACCTTCTGAACGGTTGTAACCGCCAGGGATACGTCCGATAGAAGACATTCTTTCTTCATAGTCAATAAGAAGTGGGAAGAAATCAATCCCAACTCTTGGTTCTTTTGAAACTACGCAGTGAACAAACAACATAGTGTCGCCGCATCTTACGGTAACGCTTCCGTTAGTTGATTGTCCATACTTGCCGGTTTCTACAGTGACGGTTTTTCCGCCGATTTCAATTTGAAAACTTTTTGTTTCCGGTACCATTTTTCCTTCTTTCTCCGGCTACTCGAAAGCCGGATGCTTCCATTAAATTGTTTTTTATTTTCATGTCAAATTATACATAAAAAAAGACTTCCAGTAAAGGAAGTCTTTTTTATATTATCTCATTTTGTACATAACTTTCATATTGTTTTCAAATATTGAGCCTGTACAAGTGTAATAGCGGTTATTTGTTGGTATTGCATCATTAGCACAATTATTTTGCCATTGAGGATCAGCATCGTTTAGATTCCATCTGAAAGAACCGACTGGAACTAGAGAACCGTCATTTCTGAAACTGAATGCAAATACATCTGTTCCAGGTAGGTTAGGAGATGCATTTCCATTAATATCAACAATAACAACGCCTATTGATTTATTATGCGGAGCTGTATTTCCAGCTGGTCGCATAGCCCAGAAGTTAATAAAATAAATAGCCCCGTCTTTTGCTACCCAACTAAATCCATCATTTCTTATATTAGCAGCGCCAACGGCAGAATCTGTTGCAACACTATAGGCAGTTCCTCTATAGCGTGTTATTTTTAAATGATTACTTAAAGACTCTGCATAGCTGTTGACTCCATTTGCATCTCCTTCAGAGGTATAAAATCCGCCATCAGATAAAGAATCAACGTTGTTTTCTTCTAATAACGCTTGGTTAGCCTGTTCAAACATAGATACAGCTTTTCCTAATTTAGGTCCAACCTGTGCACCTTGTGTATCATTCAATAAAGCAGGAAGTGTCAATGCAGAAATTACACCGATAATACCAAGTGTAATTAACACTTCTGCCAGAGTAAATCCAAATTTTTTCATACAAAACCTCTCTAAAATTTTATGAATTTATATATGAAGTATAGCATAAAAAAGGCCGGTTATCAACCGACCTTTTTATTTTATTCTTTTAGGAATGATTCATAATTCCTTGCTAACAGGTGAGTTTTAACCTGATTTATTAAATCAAGTGCAACCCCAACCATGATTATCAGTGATGTAGCCCCGATACCTTGCAGAGTTGTTATACCTGTAATATAACTCGCAAATGCAGGAACCAATGCGATAATACCTAATCCCATAGCACCAATAAAGGTTGTTTTGGTTAAGATTTTATCCAATGCTTCCGCTGTCGGTCTTCCGGGTTTTACACCAGGGATAGAAGAACCGTATTTCTTCAGATTGTCTGCAATTTCTTTTGGCTGCATATTTGGCATAATTGAAGCGTAAAAGAAAGTCAATGCAACAATCATAACGAAATATATTGCATAGTATGTTGCTCCGCTTGGGTTGAATACGTGATGTAATGTTACAATCATATTCTGTATCCAACCTTCAGGTAATTTAGCTTGTCCTATGATTTCCAAGATCGTAGATGGAAACAGAAGGATTGCGACAGCAAAGATAATTGGCATTACACCGCCCGGATTAAGTTTGAACGGAATAAATGTGTTAACTCCGCCATAAACTTTGTTACCAACCTGTCTTTTAGGATTTACAATAATAACCTTTCTTATAGCTTCCTGCATAATAACGATGAAAATCATTGTTACGAAGAAAATTGCTAATAAGAACATTAAGTTCCAACCTAAAGACGGTTGTCCGGCAATCATTTGAGCTGTTCTTGAAGAATAAAGCGGAATCCCTGATAAAATACCGCAGAAAATGATTAAAGAGCCGCCGTTTCCGATGCCTTTTTCTGTGATAAGTTCAGATAACCACATTACAAGAACAGAACCTGCTGTTAATGTTAAAACAGAAGAAATGTAAAACATTGTATGGTTTACACCTGCAATGATTGCATTTGTATGAGCCATAAATCCCATAAAAATTATAGCTTGGAAAGCTGCTAATACAACCGTAAAGATACGTGTGTATTGAGAAAGTTTTCTTCTGCCAGCTTCACCATCTTCTTTCTGTAATTTTTCCAATGCAGGAATAATTACAGCCATTAACTGCATGATGATTGATGATGTAATATAAGGACCAATCCCAAGTGCAAATATTGAAACTTTTCCTAAAGCTCCGCCTGAGAATAAGTCTAAGAAACCTAAGATATTATTCTGGCTTGCTAAATTAGAGAAAAATTCATTGTTTACACCATACAGTGGCAAATGAATGCCGAAGCGGAACAATATAAGCATTAAGAAAGTGAAAATTAATTTCTCTTTCAAGCCTGATGCATTCCACATTGACATCAAATCTGCTGTTGTAGGAATTCTCATTCCGCCGTTTACACCTGCCATTATACTAATTCAACCTTTCCGCCTGCTGCTTCGATTTTAGCTTTTGCTGATGGTGATACATAATCAGCTTTAACTGTAATAGCTTTTTTGATTTCACCGTTGCCTAAAATTCTTAAACCGTCGCAAGAAGGATGAGCTTTTCTGATTTCTTTAAGAGATGCTAAAGAAATTTCAGTGATAGATAATGCTTCTAATCTGCCTACATTGATTTCTGCATAATTTCTAGGGTTTACAAGTTCAAAACCTTTCAATTTAGGCAATCTTCTGTAAGCAGGCATTTGTCCGCCTTCAAAACCTCTTTTAGCTGTTCTTCCTGAACGTTGTCCTTCACCGTTATGACCGCGGCAAGATGTTTTACCATGTCCTGATGAACGTCCTCGTCCTACTCTTTTTGATTTTCCTGTTGCACCTTCTGCAGGTCTTAAATCTTCTAATGTTATATTTGTCATTTTATTTTACCTTTCTTCCCTTGCGCAAAATCTTTGATTTCACTCGGGTTACTTTATTATTCAGATACTTCTACTAAGTGTGAAATTTTGTTTGCCATGCCCAAGATTGTAGCACTGTCATAGTGTTCAACAACCTGGTTAAGTTTTCTTAGGCCTAATGATTGTGCAACTTTTCTTTGTGATTCAGAAGCACCGATTAAGCTTTTTACTAATTTTATTTTAATTTGTTTAGCCATTTTTATTTATCCTTTATAATTTACTATTTTTAAAACGTAACTTAAATAGCCCACTAGTTTAATAGTTCAGCCATTGTTAAACCGCGTTTTTTAGCAACTTCGTTGAATGGTCTTAATGATTTAAGAGCTTCTAAAGTAGCGTTAGCAGCGTTAAGAGGTGATTTTGAACCTAAAGATTTTGAAAGAATATTTTCAATACCGGCAAGTTCAAGAACTGAACGAACAGCACCACCTGCGATAATACCTGTACCTTGTGAAGCAGGTCTTAACATAACTGCACCGGCACCTGATCTGCCTGTGATAGGGTGAGGAATAGTTGTTTTGAAAATAGGTACTGTAATAAGATTTTTTCTGCCGTCTGCAATAGCTTTTTGGATAGCAATAATAACTTCTGAAGCTTTTGCACAACCAACACCAACTTGTCCTTTTTGGTTACCAACAATAACGATAGCTCTGAAGCTTAATTTTTTACCACCTTTAACAACCTTTGTTACACGACGGATTTGAACAACTTGTTCTTTCCATTCTGATTCAGGTTTTTCTTCACGAGTTTCAACTCTTTTCTTTCTGCCGCCGCGTTGTCTTCTTGCAGGAGCTTCTTCTGTTGCATCTACAGTTTCAACAGCAGTTTCTTCAACAACTTCTGCAGTTGTTTCTTCTACTTGTGATTCTAGTTTTTCTTCTGACATGTTTAAATAAACCTTTCATTGTTTAATTATAGTGTTCTACTTTTTCTAATATTAACAATTAAATATTCAATACTAAAAACACCCGAAATTCAGGCATTAACGATATATTTAATTGTGGGTTTTTCTGACATAGAAATATTATCTCAAACAGCTTTGAAATGCAATAGTTGTGTTAAGAAAAATTAAAAATAATATGTATGGATGATTTACTTCAAAAATTGCTAAAGAAAAAAAACTCTAAGACGATTTAGAAAGAGTACGTTTAAATTATATAGTTAATACCCGGAGAATATATGACAGAACAGACCCTTACCCCGATAATGCCCCTATCGAGCTCATCAGATTCAATATTAAAAGAAGCAAGAGCAGCTCATGAAAAATATCTTATTAAACAGCAGGATGCAGATTTGGAGCATGCAATAGAATGTTATATTGATGCTATTAAAAATAATCCTTCTATCTCTGAAGCGTATTATCGTCTTGCCAGTTTATTGCTTATTAAAGGTCAAATTTCTGTTGAAGGTGCGTTAGAGCAATGTAAAACAGCTTTGAGTCTGGAGCCGAATAATCCGAATGCGCATATTTATACAGGGTATTTTCAATGTTTAAACGGAAATATGGAAGAAGCAGAAAAGGAATTCGCTCTTGCTATCTCAAATTCGGGTAAAAACTCTGCCCGTCCTCGCTTGTTCTTGTCAAAAGTTTTGTTAAACAAGATTAAGGGTGATGGCAAGCATGTTAAAGACATGGTTAAGTTCCTTTATTATTTCTTATCAGGAAGCATGATGATTATGTGGGATTGCCCTTCCGTAAAAATGTTTTGCAAGTTTTTGGCAAATGATTTTTCAATCATGTCTTACAAAACTCTTGGTGAAACTTTTGAAAAAATGAAATTATTCCCATCTGCATTGGAAGCTTATTCAAAAGGACTTGAAAAAACTTCTCAATCAAATCTTTTCTATCAGAAGATGGGCGATTTATCTCTGGAATGCAATAATATTGAAGCTTCACGAGAATGCTACAGAAGAGCTCACGAAGTTAATCCTTCTGACAGAGAAGTTTTAATTAAACTGGCAACTATCAATCAGACTTATTTTCCTGATGATGTTGATATGACAATTGAATACTATAATTCGCTTCTAGAATTCGGTATTGATTTAGATAAAATCTATTATGAATTAGGTCATTTATATTTGCAAAAATCGGATAAAATCCATGCTGTTTCTGCATTTAAACTAGCAGAAGAAATGAATCCTGAAAATCCATACTACAACAATTCACTGGCTTATGCTTATGTTAAAGCCGAACTTTATGACGATGCTATCGAGTATTATCAGCAAGCAATTAAATTAAATCCTGATTCGGAATGGACTTCAATTGTTTGTCATGCTCTCGGAGCAATTTATGCTGAAATCAAAGAAAACTTTGAAGCGGCAGAAGCAACATTTAATGCGGGAATGGTTTTAGATCCGAATAATATTGATATTCAATTATCTCTGGGTGATTTATTTATGGCTCAGAATGATTTGGATAAAGCTATTAAAACATATTGCGATGCAATCACAACTGACCCGCTAAACTTTATGGCTTATGCAAAAGCAGGTCTTGCACTTTGGGAAAAAGATTACCTTGAAGAAGCAGTAGTTGCCTTCCATAAATCTATTGAATTAAATCCTGATTTTGAAATCTCACAGAATAATCTTGGTGTGGTTTATCTTGACGGTTTAGGAGACCCGAAAGAGTCTGTTGATTACTTTAAAAATGCAATCAATATTAATCCAAATTATACATTGGCTTATTTTAATCTTGGTCGTGCATATCAGGCAATCGGCGATAAATCTCTTGCTGCCGAATACTATCAAATGACAATGGATTTGAATAAGATTACCGAAGAATTGTCGGATAAAGAGATTCGTCAAAGACTGTATGATTTATTCGAATAATTATATTAGTTGTAAAGCTAATGCAGGGCTCTGATTCGCAGTAGATAAAAGTGTTGCACTTGCTTGCTGCAAGATTTGCTGTTTAATGTATTCAGAGGAAACTTGTGCAATATCAGCATCTCTTAGAGTAGATTGAGAAGATGCTAAATTATCATATTGAGTTGATATTTCTTCTAATGCGCTTTCCAGTCTGTTTTGTGAAGCACCTAGTTTTGTTTGTTTTTCAGAAACTGTATTTATAATTGAATCAAGAAGTTCTAATGTTCCATCTTGCTGTATACCTGTAGTAAGAATATTTCGAAGGTTTCCTAACGATATTGATGTTTCAGTGTTTATACGACTGTTCATGTCACCATCAATACCAACCTGTAAACCGACATGGTTTTCGTGAAAAGTATATGGAACAACTCCTGTATAAGCAGTACTGTCGGTTGCATCTTTACCTGAATAAACAAGCTTGGTCCCTTTGTCTTCGTAATAAGATGAATAATGACAATTTGTGATAGTACCTTGTGAAGATCCTGCAATTACACCTTTGAGGTTGTCTGATTCTCCAAGAACATAACAATTGTCAAGCGTGCTTGTTGAATTCATATATCCGCATAATCCACCGATTGAGCTTCCGCTTTTGCCGTTAACAGTTCCTGAGGAGTAGCAATTGGAAACAGTATTTGTTCCACTCATTGAACCACAAAATCCTCCAATGGTACTGCTTCCTTGTACGTTGCCGGTGGAGTAACAATTTGTAAATTCCGTTGTACAATTATAGTTTTGCCCTAAAAATCCTCCGACATAATAAGATGTAGAAGTAACATCGCCCGTTGAGTAACAATCTGTAATCTCAAGATTAGTAATATTTTCCATTGTGCCTAAAAAGCCACCAACGGAAGAACCACTGCAATTTACATCTCCAGTTGCAAAACAATTTTTTATTGTTGCAGATGAATTATTTTTTATAACTCCTATAAATCCGCCAACAAAATTAGAAATTGAATTTACATTACCAGTAGAATAACAATCAGTTATGGCATTGATATTAGTTGTAGTTCCTATAAAACCGCCTACTTGTTCTTTTTTATTGACATTATTTACATTGCCTGTTGAATGACAATTGAGTATTGATCCATTACCCCAATAACCAGCAAAACCTCCTAATGCTCCATTTTTAGAAGTGACATTACCGGTTGCATAGCAATTTTCAATAGTCCCTTGACCTTGTCCAACAAGACCACCACTCATTCCCAGTTCTATATCGACATTACCTGTGGCAAAACAATTTCTAATTGTAAGGTTTTCGCTTATAGCTTGTCCAATTAAACCTCCGCATTGTTTTCCTGTTCCGCTGACATTCCCAGTTGCATAACAATTTTCAACAACTCCATCTACTTTACCAATTAATCCTCCATCACCCCCGAGCCATGTTGGATCAGAAGGATTTGCGGATGCACAATTGTTAATATTTTCGATTGTTGCATAACAGTTACTGATATTAGAACTAAATGCACAACCAACAAGCGGACCATTGCATATATCACCATGAATTAATTTTCCGCTTATAATACCTAAGTTTTTTATTGTGGCATTTTGAGTAGAACCAAATAATCCATTATATCCATATGTTGTATTGATATATAAATTGCTAATTTTATAACCATTACCATCAAATGTACCTGTAAAACGATTACTATTTCCGATTGGTGTCCATCCGTTTCCAGAAGAATAAGCTGATAAATCAATATCAGCTCCTAGTACAAATTCACTGCCAGCAGTAATTTTTCCTGCATTTTGCATTTTGGCAAGTTTAGCCAACTCATCAGCTGAAGAAATTGAGTAAGTTCCTTTTGCAAGAGTTTGAGTTTCGTCAATACTTGCTAATGATGTCATTTTGCTTGTGTCGCGGACTTCTATATCTTGTAAAAAACCGTTTTCATTAACTACTAAGCCTTTTGCTCCTGCGGTTTGTTCATCTATACCTGATGAGCCGAAAACTTTCTGTCCGTTAAATTCTGCGCTGTTACGAGTTCTGTATATTTCATTAATCAGAGCCGCTGCTTCTTTATTCATTGCACTAATGGATTGTTTGCCATAAGTCCCATTTGAAGCTTGTTCCGCAAGCGCGCGTAAACGGGTTAGCTTATCACTGATAATATCTAAATTATCGCTTGCTGTAGTTATATAATCCAAACCTGCTGCAACATTTTCCTCTGCTATATTATAAGCGCTCAATTTAGTACCCATATTCGTTGAAATTGAGTAGTTTGCAGCATTGTCCTTTGCGCCATTGATTTTATAACCGGTGGTCATTCTTTCAATAGCTGTATTAAGTTTAAGAGTAGATGTCTTAAGGCTGTTCTGCGCAATAAGAGCTTGGAGGTTTGTATTTATACTAAGCATAAATACCTCCAAACCTTGTTATAGAGAGGGTTTTGCCCCCCCCCCCCGAACGCGACAATGCCAGTAGGGGCGAAATTTATAGGTATATTTTTATTTCCAACCTTTAGCATTAATCTATATCCTTATATACTTTACAAATGCCATATGATGGAAACTAATAACGAAATTTACAAAAAATGTTACAATTTATGTAATATTTCTTTACATTATTTTATCTTACATTTAAAAATTTATGGGTTTGAGGTATTACTCTGACTTTTTTGTAATTCTGTAAAAACTTATTCATAATTCGCTCTAAAAAATCATTGCTTACAGAAAATTCATTTCCAAGCATTTTAGGCTGTAATATGATTTCAATTCCGTATTTTGCACCTAGTTTACAAGTTTTGGTTATTTCTTCCTGAGTAATATTTTCATCAAAAACTACTTTCGCAAAAAGCTTTTTTTGTTTAGCTGCTTCAAAAAAACTGTCATGTTCTTCCCACATGCCGCTTATTCCTGTACAGCTTGGAAGTTTTATGTCAGCTGAAATGTAGTCGGTATAATCAATAATTTCTTTTAATTCACCTGCTAAAGTTGCATTTGTTTCCAAATAAACAGGTAAAGGGCATTGCGGTAAAAACTCTTTCAAGAATCCTGTGTTTAAGAGCGGTTCTCCACCTGTAAGCGAAATAGAATGACAGTCAGAACTTGATTTAGCAAGTTCGACAAGTTCTTCTACGGTATACTCTTTGCTTCCTTTTTTCTTGAAATCTGTATCGCAATAGTTACAATCAAGGTTGCATCCGCAAAATCTTACGAACAATTGTTTGTAACCTATATAAGGACCTTCCCCTTGAATAGATGTAAAAACTTCTTTTATTAGTGCTGTATTTGCCATTATAAATTATCTCTTACATTCCCTGATGAAATCTCTTCCAATTTCTTATAAAGAGCAATTTCTGCATCTGTAAGGTTTTTTGGAATACGAATTTCTACAGTAATAATCATATCACCAACTTTTTCATTTTGCACTATGCCGCATCCTGCAAGACGGATTTTTTGTCCGTTTTGAGTATTTGGAGCGAGTTTTACGTTAACGCAGCCGTTGATTGTGCAAACTTTGATTGTCGCACCAAGAACAGCTTCTGATGGTGTGATAGGAATGTTTTTGAGAATATTTAAACCTTCGGTTTTGTAGTTTTGGGTTGCTTTAATATGAACAGTAATATATAAATCCCCGTTTTTGCCGCCGTCAAGACTTGCTTTTCCTTCGCCAGCAAGTCTGATTTTTGAACCGTCTTTTACTTCAGCGGGGATTTTTACCGTGAATTTTTTATAATTTGTTACTTCGCCTTTCCCATTGCAATGAGAGCAAAAGCTTCCGTTTACGAATCGTTTGCCCCTGCATTTAGGGCAGGTTTGGGTTTGAAGCATGTTTATTGTTTTTGTAACACCGCTCATTGCTTCAAATACAGAGATTTCGATATCTGTATGAATATCATCTCCGCGTTTTGGCTGAGATGCGCTGTCGTTTCTATAATTAGTTTCGCGTTTTCTTTTAGCAAGAAAATCTTCCCAGGTGAAATAGAAACCGCGTTGATTATCGTTTTCGTTAGGTTTGGTTGTATATGATTCTTGTTTTTTTTGAGATTGAGCCTCGCCTTTTGCGTAAGAATAGAATCTGCGAGCTCTATCATATTCTTCTTTTTTTACATTATTAGATAGGATTTCATAAGCTTCATTGATTTCTTTGAATTTTGAAATAACATCTTCTGTGTTACCTGCAACATCAGGATGCCATTTTCTTGCAAGCTTACGATAAGCTGACTTTATGTTTTCGGCTGATTCAAACTCCGCAACGCCGAGAATTTTATAATAATCTTTAGTCATACTTTAGATTTAATGACCCGATAAAAAAAGTCAACATAGGGAAGGATAAATTTTATGTTAGAATACTAATGTGCCGATGTGGCTCACCTGGTTGAGTAAGCTATAGGATAAAGGAAGTTTATGAGAGAAGAATTATTAAGATTAATTGAAAAAAACAGTCGGATTGATTTAAAAGAACTGGCTGTTTTATTAGGCAGGGAAGAAATAGAAGTTGTAAATGAACTTTCCAAGCTTGAATCGGAAGGGATTATCTGCGGATATCATACGCTTATAAACTGGGACAAAACTTCGATTGAAAAGGTTACTGCGCTTATTGAAGTCAAGGTTACTCCTCAGAGAGGTCAGGGATTTGATAAGATTGCGGAAAGAATTTATAACTATCCTGAAGTGAGAGCTGTTTATCTGATTTCTGGCGGGTATGATTTGTTGATTACTCTGGAAGAGAAATCGCTCAAAGAAATTGCAGGGTTTGTTTCCGATAAACTATCAACTCTCGACAGTGTTTTATCAACTGCAACTCATTTTGTTTTGAAAAAATACAAAGATCACGGAACAGTTTTTGATAAAGAGCATGGCGATGAACGTGAGGTTGTTACTCCATGACAAAACCGCTTTCTGAAATAGTTGAAAATATTAAACCATCGGGAATTCGTAAGTTCTTTGATATTGTAAGCGAAATGAAGGATGCGATTTCACTCGGAGTTGGCGAACCAGATTTTGATACTCCTTGGCATATTCGTGATGAAGGTATTTATGCGCTGGAAAGAGGAAAAACTTTTTATACCTCAAATTCAGGGCTGAAAGAACTTAGAGAAGAAATCTGTAATTACCAGAAACGTCATCAGGGAATAGAATACAATCCCTTAAAAGAAGTTATTGTAACGGTTGGAGGTTCGGAAGCTATTGATATCGGACTCAGAGCATTGATTAATGCCGGTGACGAGGTTATTATTCCGCAGCCATGTTATGTTTCTTATGAACCTTGTGCTGTTTTAGCGGGTGCTAAACCTGTTATTATTAATCTTAAAGCAGAGAATGAATTCCGTTTGACTCCTGAAGAGTTGGAATCTGCAATAACAGATAAAACGAAAGTGCTAATTCTTGCGTATCCGAATAATCCGACGGGTGCAGTTATGGAACGCGAAGATTTGGAAAAAATTGCAAAAATTATTATTGAAAAAGATTTGTATGTTATTTCTGATGAAATCTATAGTGCTTTAACTTATAAGGGAGAACATGTTTCTATTGCCTCTTTGGACGGCATGAAAGAGAGAACAATTCTTATTAACGGTTTTTCAAAGGCTTATGCTATGACAGGCTGGCGCTTGGGCTATGCTTGCGCACCAGAAAACATTATTAAACAAATGACTAAAATTCATCAGTTTGCAATAATGTGTGCGCCAACAACAAGCCAGTACGCTGCTGTTGAAGCTTTAAAGCATGGCGACGATGATGTTAAAGCAATGTGTGAAGCTTACAATCAACGCAGACGATTTTTGCTCAACGCGTTTAAAGAAATGAATCTCGAGTGTTTTGAACCTTATGGAGCGTTCTATGTATTTCCTTGTATAAAAGAATTCGGTATGACATCAGAAGAGTTTGCAACACGATTTCTGGAAGAAGAAAAAGTTGCAGCGGTTCCGGGCACTGCATTTGGAGACAGCGGTGAAGGATTCTTAAGAATATCTTATGCTTATTCTCTGGAAAACCTTAAAATTGCGATGGAAAGACTTAAGAGCTTTATCGAAAGATTAAGAAATGTAAATTAAAATTAAAGTTTTTGATGTGATATGCCGTTATTTCCAATATGGGAATCTATCGCGGTCCGCATGAAAATTTTATTAAAATGTTTTCGTACTTTAACCAAAATAATGAGGTTAAAGATATTTCAGTGCATTATGGGCAGAACTGGTCAGACCTGAATACGGATAATGCAGCTTTGAATTCTATTTTTGAGGCTGTTGATGATGGTGATGGTGTTGTTCAGGCAGAAGAATTGAACAAACTTAATAAAATATTTGCTTATATTGATAACTTGGTTAAGAAAACTAAAAATAACGGTGTTTTAGAACAAAATGAACTGGAAAAATTTCAATCAAATCTAAAAAAGGGAAAGATTGATATTGATAACCTTCCGGATTCTGAACCGGAAACTACTAATTGGTCGGAAGGTTTGGATAGAAATATAACTGCAATTAAGTTATCTGGCAGTTCAACAGCTGTTTTTTTGCCGCAATTAAAAGAAGAGTTGAGAGAAATTGCTGCGGAGCAAGGATTTACGGTTGAAGAAATTGAAAGCGGAAATGATCCTTGGGTTGAAGATTCCAGTATTAGAAGAGCTGATGGGAAGCAATATGTTCAATATTATTGTGATAAAAACGTGTCATTTGATAAAGTTGATAAGTTAAGTATTGATAACAGAAGTGTTGTTGGTGGTCAAGGGCGCGTATATAATCAGGGTAATGCTTTTGACCTTGATATTGATAATAATAACAGATACTATGGTTCCAGTTATCTGGAAGGCGGTAATGTTCTAAATACCTGTTTAGCAGATGGAACTCCTGCTGCAGTTGTAGGTGAAAGTTCAATTGCTTATACATTAAAGGTAATGGGGCTTGAGAATACGGAAGAAAATGTTGAGATTGCCAAGCAGCAAATTGCTTCTGATTTAGGGTTAAAAGTTGAGAATGTAACCTTCATTCCCCAATATGATTTTCATATTGATATGACTTATCGCCCGCTTCATAACGGAGAATTTGCAGTGCCTGATTATGAAGAGTCTATAAGGTTATTAAAGGAGACTTCAATACCTTCTTTGGATATTGATTATAAAGATGTTAAAAGCAGATTATATGATCTTTTGGACAAGGTAAGCGATAATGCAGAAGATATCATGGGAAGAAGCTATACTGTTGATTCGGTTAAAGATATATTAGAGGATACCCCTGTTACACTGCGTTTTATGGTATCGAAAGTTGTTGATACTTATAATGAGGCTCCTGAAAAATTAGAAGGACTTGTTTCTGATGAAACTATGCAAATGTTTATTCTCTTTTCACAAAGCAGTGTGAGAATGAAAGAGGGATTCTCCAGTGATAAAGAGATTTTGATTAAGGAACTCGAAGAACTTTGTGAGTCTTCAAAATCTGCTCGAACTCTTGCAGAAGAAGCTTTAACGGCAGGCGGGTATAAAGTAGTTAAAATTCCTGCTTTTACAGGAACTAATAACTTTATGAACGGTGTTGCCGGAACATCTGCAAAAACAGGTGATTCTTTCTATATTACCAATAAACCTACGACTCCTGAGCTGGAAGGTATCATTACCGAATATTTTCAGCAAGCAGGAGTTGATAAAGTGTATTTCGTATCTACTACAGATGCTCTAAGGAGCAAAGGCGGAATCGACTGCCTTACTCAGGAAGAGTAATCTATAGATTTGAAATTATACTTTCAGTAAATCTGCTGCAAGTTGATGTTCCGCCTAAATCGGCTGTTTTAATACCTGTCTCAAGAGTTTTAAACAAAGCGTTTTTAATTCTTTCACCGGCTTTTGTTTCACCGATATAATTTAGCATCTCGATTGCAGACATTAACATTGCTGTCGGATTTGCTTTATCTTGTCCTGCAATATCAGGTGCTGAGCCGTGAACAGGTTCAAATACCGCATAATCTTTTCCGATGTTTGCGCCTTGCGCGATTCCTAATCCTCCGATAAGTCCTGCACAAAGGTCGGACACAATATCTCCATATAGGTTTGGAAGTAATAAAACATCAAACTGATTAGGGTCTTGTACAAGCTGCATACAGCAGTTGTCAACCAGAATTTCTCTGAATTTTATAGCAGGGTATTTTGCTGCCACTTCTCTTGCGCATTCAAGAAATAATCCGTCAGAAAGCTTGCAAATATTGGCTTTTGTTACAACACAAACTTCTTTTCTGTTATTTTTTACCGCATAATCGAATGCAAATTCAGCGATTCGTAAAGAAGCTTTTCTTGTAATAATTTTAATGCTTTCTGCTGTATTTTCGTCGACTTGTCTTTCGATGCCTGCGTATAAGTCTTCCGTATTTTCACGTACAACTACTATATCAACTCCATCATAGCGGGTTTTAACACTAGGTAAGTTATAGCAAGGTCTTAAATTAGCATATAAATCCAAATCTTTTCTAAGCTGTACATTAACCGAGCGGAAGCCTTTTCCTATTGGGGTTGTAACAGGTGATTTGAGTGCAACACCTGTTCTTTTTACTGATTCAATAACTCTGTCGGGAAGCGGAACTCCTTCTGTTTCAATAACATCAGCGCCTGCTGTCTGGATATCCCAATCAATATTTACGCCTGCTGCTTCAATAATTTTTAATACAGAGTCTGTTATTTCAGGCCCGATTCCGTCACCGCGGATTAATGTAACTTGTGTCATTTTATACATTTACTCCCTGTTTTGCATCAATATAAGCTCTCAATCCTATTGTCATCTGGTCAGGACAGCTGGTAGGACGTTTTCCGCAAGGAATTCCCTGTAGTTTCGGAATAACATCATTAATATTCATTCCTCTTACTAACATTCCTATTCCGCTTAGATTGCCTGCACATCCGCCTACGAATTCAACATCTTCAATAATATTATCTTTAATTCTGAACTGCATCATTTTGCTGCAAACACCTTTTGGCTGATATTGAACAATATCAACACCATTAACACTTTTTATAACGACATCACTCATTTAATAAACTCCTCCTGTATTAAAAATATTATAACACACGGAGGATATTTATATCAAATTATTCACCAAGATTATATGTGCGATAAATGTTTGCGTATAAATCAGCCGCAGCTGCAGCTCTGCTTTTTTGAGAATATTCTAAAATAGCATTAAGCCCTTTTGGAGTAATTACACCATCAGCTTTAATCGGGTCGGTTGTGTCCTTGCTTAATAAATCCGTAGCTACGATATTAGCTGCGTATTCCGAGGTATCAATTTTCCCGTCTTTGTTGACATCTAGTGGTTCTGCTGTCATTGATTCATCAATAACAAATCTGTCTTCAAACTCTTCAACTGTCAATTCATCAGCACCCATTTCTTCTCTGGCAGTGGCTAAAAGAGCTTTTTTATCAAATGTGCCTTCCGGCATGTAGCGATATTCATATTCTAATGGCGGCAAGGAGCTTAAATATGCGTCATTTTCGTCCGCAAATTTTTCTAATGCTTCAATATTATTTGCATCAGCCTCTTCTGTCGGGCTAAAATCAAGAATCGGTGCAGTACTGTGTTTGTCATTAACTAATGGAGCTTCTAAGTATTGCATATAGCTATCGTAATTTCCGTTTGAACCGTTGATTTGAAAAGTCATAATTCCACTACCTCACACTACATTGATATTATAATAAAAACCTGTAGTGAAAAAATATTGCTAAACTCCTTTACAAAAGTTAATCGTTAGACTTATAATAGTACTCATGATTAACTTTTTAGGTAAATGTATGCAAAACCTGTTCCTGAGCGTAAAATATACGTTATCAGGACGTTCAAGGTTTTCTGCCGTTATAGCGCAGGCTGCTGCAATAAGTTACGATTCATTGATTATTTCTCTTGTTATAGTTTTTGTATCAGCTGCTGTTATTGCCATACAGGTATCGAAACAGTTTTTGATGACAGGCGCAGAAGCCTATGTGGGAGGCTCAATTGCTGTTGTTATGATTAGAGAAATTGCACCCGGATTTGTTGCTCTGGCTATTGGAGCGCGTGCCGGAACGGCAATTTCAGCAGAAATTGCAAATATGAAAGTAACTTCTCAAGTTGATGCAATTAAAACCTTGAAAGTTGACCCTGTCGGCTATTATTTTTCACCAAGGATTATAGCTGCGGCTATTACTGTTCCTATGGTGGTTTTAATAGCAGAAGCTGTTGGAATCTTTGGCGGACTTATTGTTTCGCATCATACAATCGGTTTGCATCCTGCAAGATACATTAACTCCGTATGGCTTTGGTTAAGTACAAAAGATATTTATATAAGCCTATTAAAAGCATTTGTTTTTGGTATTCTCATCTCGTTAGTATGTGCAACTCAGGGGTATGAAACAACAGGCGGAGCAAAGGATGTCGGGGTTTCTACAACTAAGGCGGCAGTATTATCAACAGTGTATATGTTAATGGCGGATTTCGTTATTAATATTATCTTTTACCTGTAAGAAGCTTTATTTTTATGCTATTATACTCTTAAGAGGAATTTAGAGTTGCCAAAGACAATGCCTAATAATGAAGTTTATGCGAAGATTTCGGAGTGGCTTGATGTTTACCACTCTATTGATGATGCGCAGCATAAGTTAGAGCTGCGAACTAAAATCGTTTCTCACATGATTCCTGTGGTAAGACATATTGCTAAAACCATTGCAAGGCGTTCTTATGACCCTGTTGATGATATGATTCAGGCAGGTTTTATAGGTTTATTAAAAGCTATAGAACGATATTCAAAAGAAAAAAATGATAATTTCAGAGTTTATGCAGGTTACTTTATTATCGGAGAGATGAAACATTTTCTGCGTGATAAACTCAATATGATAAGAGTTCCGGCTCATGTTCAGGAACTTGTTGTCCGTATAAATAATTTTACAAGAAATCTTTCTCAGGAAGAGGTTTTTGAGCTGACAAGCGAAGATGTTGCGTCTGCATTAGATGTTCCTGTAAGAAAAGTAGACTTTGCTCTTCAAATGGACAGACGTAAGTCTACAGTTTCTCTTGAAGAAGTATTTTCTCCGTCCGATAACAGTCTGGGGTATGAAGAATTATTGGCGGATGATAGTTTTGAGCGTGATTCCGAGTATGCTGATATCAAGATTATATTTGATGAGGTCGTAAATAAACTTCCTCCGGAAGAGCGTGTTCTCATTGATATGTATTATAAACAGGATATGAGCCAAAAAGAGATAGCGGATGCATTACAATTGTCTCAAATGGGCGTTTCCCGAAGAATGAAAAATGTTTTCAGTTTGATTAATGATTTTGTAATGGAAAACTCCGAGTTCCGTGATAGAGTAAGACTTTTGAATAAACAAGGGGAATTCTGATGGATTCATTATTGAACTGTTATTTTATATTTTGGGTTTGTATTTTTGGATTATGTCTGGGCAGTTTCTTTAATGTGGTTATTTTACGCTCTTTAAGCGGAGAAAGCATTGTTTTCCCTGCTTCAAAATGCCCAACTTGCGGTAATAAACTAAAACCCTGGCATAATATTCCTGTGCTGTCTTATCTCTTTTTAAGGGGTAAATGCGCATTTTGTAAGGAGAAAATCAGTATTCAGTATCCTATAATCGAACTTACTACAATGGGTTTGTATTTGTGGTGTTATCTGGCCTTTGGTTTAATCCTTAAAGCACTTTTTGCAATTGTAATCGTTTCCTGTCTTTTAATTATGACAGTAACTGACTTAAAAGAAAAACTTGTTGACTGTAATATTGCAATCGGGCTAGGAGTCATCGGGCTTGCATATAATCATAATTGGGATTCGGTTCTTGGTGTTATTGCGGCAGTTATTCTATTTGAATTAATTGCTCGTCTTGGTTACTTGTTCACAAAAGATAGAGCATTTGGAGAAGCCGATACTTATGTAGCGGGTGCTTTGGGTGCTTGTTTCGGCTTATCAGGGTTATGGATGGTTCTTTTATATACGCTGGCTGCATCAATGCTATTTACTGTTCCTGTCTTTTTGTATAATCAATTCAAAAACGGACATAAGGCAGTTTGTATTCTTTCTGTTTTATTCACAGTTTCGGTTTTGGTTTTTAAATTTGGCTGGGAAAACTATTATACATTAGCACTTGTCGGATTAAGCGGTTTAGCTCTTTCTGTAATGATATTAAAAGGTTTAAGAAAAGATCCTTGTCCTTTGTATTTACCTCTTGTTCCTGCATTTACATTAGGAGCTTTGTATTTTTTATTCTTTTAAGTTAGAATTCAGGTATGTTAAACAGTGTATCGTATCCGAATCAAACAAGAAATTATTGTGTTTTTGATGAATCAAGGCTTAAAACTAACCTTGATGAAATAAAGACCTCTCTTGAAAATCCTAAATCAGAAGATGAGGTTTTGGAGAATCTATATGCGCTTAATTTAATGCTCGATGAAGGAAATAAAGACGTTGCATCGCTTTATCCGACTCTATCAAAATACAACAACACAAAATCTCCGAATATCCAGACTTTCTTAGCAGGAATTTATCGGAAAACAAAAATTCCTGACGCATTTGGTCCTTTGTGCGTTATGCTGATTCAAAATGCAATCAATCCGCCAAAAGACTGTCCGTTTGACCCGAATGAGGAAATCGGCGGCGCTATACTTGATTATTTAGCCTAACAGCTTTTTCCCAGCTCTAACGCTTTCATATTCAAAGGCAAGAATTGTTTTTTCTTCTCACCAAGAACTTTTTCAACACCTTTTGCAAGAAATTCCTGTTGAACAAAATCGCAAACAGATGAAAGAACCCCTAGTGATACCATATTGGTAACTTTTCCGTTTCCTAAATCATTTGCAATCTTTGTCATTGGTGCAAATACATAATTTATATCTGTTCTTGGTTTTGCTTCGGCAACAAGAGTAGAATTTGCAACAATTGTTCCGCCTGATTTAACGCGTTGAACGAATTTATCAAAAGACTGTTGATTTAACACTAAAGCAAAGTCTGTGTCCTGTTTATGTACAGAGCTGACTTCCGAATCAGATACAACAATCTCACAATTAACTGTTCCTCCGCGCATTTCCGCACCGTAACAAGGATACCAGGTAACGTTTTTACCGCTGAGCATAAAAGCATTTGCTAAAATTGTACCTGCAAGAAGTACACCCTGTCCGCCAAAACCTGCAATTATAAAATTCTTTTCCATTTTTTTCATCCTTTGGGCGGAGCACATTCCGCTATATTACTAATTTATATTATTGTTCCAAGTGCTCCATTGGAACAGACTACAAGTTGGTTAGCGTTTTAATTTGTTATATCCTTAAATACTCCCAACGGGAATACTGGAATCATTTCTTCTTTAACTCTTGTATGTGCTTCAACAGGTGTCATGTGCCAGTTTGTAGGGCAAGAAGATAGAATTTCTACAAAACCGAAACCTAATCCTTGTTCTTGGACTTCAAATGCTTTTTTAAGAGCCTGTTTAGCCTGATTAATATGCGGAATAGTATCCAATGCAACACGAGCTGAATATGCAGTTCCGTCACACAATGCAATATGTTCCGCAATTTTAATCGGATATCCGTTATAATCAACATTTCTTCCGGTTGGAGAAGTTGTTGTAACCTGTCCCATAATTGTTGTAGGTCCCATTTGACCGCCGGTCATACCGTATGTAGTATTGTTAATACAAATAGCGGTGACTTTTTCGCCTCTTAAGGCAGTATGCATAGATTCTGCTAAACCGATAGATGCGAAATCCCCATCTCCTTGATAAGTGAAGACAAATTTATCAGGATTAGCTCTTTTTACGCCTGTTGCAGAAGCGCAAGCTCTTCCGTGAGGTGCTTCAATACAATCGATATCCAGAAAGTCATATAAAAATACTGAACAACCGATAGATGTTGAGCAAATGGTTCTTTCTTGTAAATTCATTTCATCAAGAAGTTCTGCTACAAGTCTGACAGCAACACCATGGTCGCAGCCCGGACAGAATGTATATTTAAAGTCTTTTTTCATACTCTTAGGTATGCTAAACACCTGCTGCATATTTCACCTCTTTCTCAACTGCTGAAACAATTTCTTCAACGCTTAACCATTCTCCGACAGGTCTGTTGATTAAGCTTACTTCAGATTGTCCGTTAACAGCGTATTTAACATCTTTGAACATTTGTCCCATATTCATTTCTACAACTGCAAAGTTTTTGCCTTGTTTTGCAAGTTCAGCAATTCTCTTTTCAGGGAAAGGAGAAAGTGTTACAGGTCTAAAACAGCCTGCTTTTATACCTTTTGCACGAAGAACTTTCATTGCGGCTTTGATATTACGGGTCATAGAACCAAATGCAGTAAGAATAATATCAGCATCTTCTGTTTCAAATTCTTCATAAGTTGTTTCGTTTTCTGCAATAACTTCAAATTTTTTGAACAAATCATAAATATGTTGATTCTGTTTCTTTTCGTCTGGTGCACAAGAGAAAATACCTCTGCCTTCTCTTCCTTTAGCGCCTGTTAGAGCCCAGCTTGATACATCAACATCAGGATAAGGATTTGTACCGAATGAAGCAGGTTCCATCATTTGTCCTAATAGCCCGTCAGCCAGTAAAATAACAGGGTTTCTGTATTTTTGTGCCAGATAGAATGAACGATAAGTTAAATCAATACATTCCTGAACTGTAGCAGGTGCAAGAACGATAATTTTGTAATCCCCGTTTCCGCCGCCATAAACAGACTGGTTATAATCTCCTTGTGCAGGATAAATATAACCTAAACCCGGGCCGGCTCTCATTACGTTGACCAATACAACAGGGACTTCATCTCCGCAAGCATAAGACAATGCTTCCTGCATAAGTGCAACCGCACAGGATGAGGATGTTGTCATCGCTTTGACACCGGTAGAAACCGCGCCGATAACCATATTGATTGCAGCTAATTCACTTTCCGCACAAACAAAACCTCTTCCGAGTTCAGGCATTTTTGCGCTCAAATACTCTCCGATTTCTGTCTGCGGAGTCATTGGGTAACCAAAATAACATTGACAACCTGCATTAATAGCAGCTTGCGCAATTGCATAGTTTCCCTTTATTAAAACTTTTTCATCCTTATTCATTAAATCTTTCCTTACTTTAATCTGGTAGCCCTAGCCTTTAAATACTTCAATTGCCATATCAGGGCATCTCTTTGCGCACATTGCGCATCCTAAGCACTCATTGTTTTTGTCGTCAAACTCCACAAGGTAGTCTCCAAGACGATTTGTCTTATCTGCTTTCTTGATAAGTTTCTTTGGACAAGTGTTTACGCACAAATAACATGATTTGCAGCGTGAATTGTTAATTTTTATTAAGCTCATACTTAACTCCTACTCTAATAAAAATTATAGCATTAACAATATTTTCAGACCCATATTGTAACGAATTGTAAAAATATAATCCAAAATCTGTTATTGGTTTTTTGATATGAGGAATTAAAAAAATATGAGAGCAAGGAAGGCTCTTAGGGAAGTAAGCCTGAAAGGAGTATTAAAATGGCACTTACAATTAACACAAACATTTCATCATTAGTAGCACAAAGAAACTTGGCTAGTGCAACTTCATCTTTGAACAAAGCTATTGAAAGAATGACAACCGGTTACAAAATTAACCACGCAGCAGATAACGCAGCAGGTTATTCAATTGCAAGAAACTGGGAAACTCAATTAGGTTCATTAGATGTTGCAGCAGATAACGCAGCTACAGGTGCTGATATGTTAACAACTTTAGAAGATACTTATGCATTGGTAACATCTCACTTACAGCGTGTTAGAGATTTGACAGAACAAGCTGCAAATGGTACTTATGGAGAACAATCATTAGAAGCTATCAAGTCTGAAATTACTGCAAGACTTGAAGAAGTAAACCGTATTTCTGCTAACTGTGAATTTAGCGGTAAAAAATTAATGGACGGTTCTATTACTGAGAATATTAACTTGCAAGTAGGCTTGTATGCTGATGCAAACAGCCAAATTGCACTTGATAAATCATTATTTGCAAAATCAGATGTTAAAACTCTTGTTGGGGAAGAAATTGCTACCTTTGCTTCTAAATGTGCAGGTTTAACAACAGGTACAACAGCAGAGTCAATGCTTACAAAATTAGATGATGCAATTAATACAATTTCAGGTCGTATTACTACATTAGGTGCTGCTCAAAACAGAATAGAATCAGCTATTGAAGCAATTGGTGTTCAGTCTGAAAACATCACATCTTCATTATCAACTCTAAAAGATGCCGATGTTGCTGAAGAATCTTCAAACTATATCAAATCACAAATTCTTCAACAAGCAGCTGCAACATTGTTGTCAACAGCTAACCAAACTCCATCAATAGCCCTCAATCTTATTTAGGGCGACTACAGACTGGACGTAAGGCGACGAGATATACACGTTTGCAACACTGGTTGGCAGGACTCAAAAATATATATTTACGTACAAAGCCGAATCTTTGATTCGGCTTTTCTTTATTTAATATCTATTACACAAACTCCGTCTCCGCCTTCGGCGTCTTCACCGACTCTGTATTTAGCAACGTAAGGTGAAGTTGAGA
>JAMPIM010000013.1:0-15262 GCA_023662705.1 Candidatus Gastranaerophilales bacterium
GTTCGAATCCCTCCGCGCGTACCATTTAAAAAGAGTCTTCGGACTCTTTTTTTGTACTGTTTTTATTCAATTTTATTTATGCTAATTTATAACTAAAGGCTTTGTTATAAAAAAAATTACAGTACGTTTTTTATTAATAATTTCAATTTTTATCGGAGGATACCCTGTTTTGGCGCAAAATTTAGTTCAAGATAATAATAACAGTATGATTGTAAGAATATCTGAAATTGAAGTTTATCCTGAATATTTAGAAGAATATTTGAATTATGCTAAAGAAGTTGCAAAAGACTCTGTTGAAAAAGAAAAAGATGTTGTTTCAATATATCCGATGATGGTAATTGAAGATAATACACAAATTAGAATTTTAGAAATTTATAGAAATGAAAACGCATATAAAAACCATATCTCATCGCCCCATTTTAAAAAATACAAAGAGGGAACATTACATATGGTTAAAAACCTTTATTTAGTTGATACTTATCAACTATGCCCTGAGAATTTTAATAAAATATTTAAAAAAGCAAAATAAAAGTTAGAGATTATGCATTAAAACAAAACCGACACAATGGCTGGAATTAAAAAATCTATCTGTGCTCTTCTCCCCAATAACACATTTGAGATAAAATCGGAATAAATGATTTTCCTTTATCAGATAAAGAATACTCAACCTTAGGCGGAATTTGAGGATATTCTTTTCGGAGTATCATACCATCTTTTTCCAACTCTTTTAAAGTTGAACTCAATGTTTTATGAGTAACAAGACCTAAATATCTTCTTAATTCATTGTATCTAAGCACTTCTAAACGATATAGAGCATATAAAATTGTCAATTTATACTTTCCGCTAATTAATGATAAAGTATAATTGAATCCTGTTTCTTCAAACTTCTCAATAACTTCTAAACAGCTATCCGTCACTTTACTCTCCTTTAAGATAGTATCTATCTTTTATGTACGTACTTGAAAATTAATACATATAGTTTAACATAATTATAAATGAAAGGAAAATTTTATGAGAGACGATATTAAAGAATTTAATGCAGTAGAAAATGTAGCAAGAAAATTTATTGAAGCAGTTAAAACAGGTAATCCTGAAATTGTAAAACCATATTTTTACGAAAAAGCTGTATTCTTTGGTCAATTAAATGAAAAAGAATATCAATCAGGACCAATTAGTCAGTTTTATGACGTTTTAAACGAATATGGTGCTTGTGGTGATAATTACATTGCAAGGGTTGATGTTTTATCGTTAGAAAAAACTATTGCAGTTGTAAGAGTTATTGAAGATAACTGGCATGGGTATAAATTTACTGATATTTTAAATTTAAACAAAATAAACGGTGAATGGAAAATTGTAGCTAAGGTTTATGATACATTATCTTACGAGGGTTAATTTATGGCAAAAATTTTGTTAATTAACGGTTCTCCTAATGAATTTGGCTGTACTTATACAGCTTTAAAAGAAGTTGAAGATACCTTAAACAAACATAATGTCGAAACCGAAATTTTATATCTTGGGAAAAAACCAATTTCAGGATGTATCTCTTGTTGGAAATGCCAAAAAACCGGCAAATGTGTTATTCCAGATATTGTGCAAGATGTGAGCGCTAAACTTGATGAATATCAAGGCATAATAATCGGTTCACCTGTTTATTATGCAGGCCCAGCAGGAATGCTTTGTTCTTTCTTAGATAGATTTTTCTTCTCAAATGAAAGAAGAATGGCAGGAAAACTTGGAGCTGCTGTTGTTTCTTGCAGACGAGGCGGAGCCAGTGCCGCATTTGACAGATTAAATAAATACTTTGAAATAAGTAATATGCATACGGTTGGTTCTCAATACTGGAATCAGGTACACGGTTTCACACCTGAAGACGTCAGAAAAGATAAAGAAGGCTTGCAGACAATGAGAACATTGGGCGAGAATATGGCTTGGCTATTGCAGAATATTGAAGCAGGGAAAGAAAAAGGTATTGAATTCCCTGTATATGAACAACGGCAGCTTACGCACTTTATTATGGATTAAGGACAAATTAAACTAACACCTTCATGCATCAAGAGTTTAATTTTCTTTTCTATGCCTCCTGCATAACCTGTTAATTTTCCGTTAGCTCCTACTACTCTGTGACACGGTATTATAATAGAAATAGGATTGTGACCGACTGCACCGCCTACTGCCTGAGCAGACATACTTTGTTTACCGTTTTCGCGAGCTATTATTTGAGCAATTTCACCATAAGTCATTGTACTTCCGTATGGTATTTCACAAAGAATTTGCCAAACACGCTGTCTAAAGCTGTTTCCGAAGGGATTCAATAAAAGTTCGGATATCTCGGGCTGCCTGCCTTGAAAATATCTATCCAACCAATTTTTTGTTTTGCTAAAAATATTTAAGTCATTGTTTTCAAGCACATCTTCACCTATTGTTGCCGCGAAATACTTTTGCCCTTCAAACCATAATCCTGTAAGACTATTTCCATCCGAAGCCATAACTATATTACCCACAGGCGAAGAATATGCTGTTTTATAATATTTTACATCCATTCAGCAATCATAATACTACCGAAAAATAAAAACAACTCTATTTTGGCTGTCCCGAATGTACATCCAAGCCGCCTGTTACAGGCAGATTTACACCATTACAATAACTTGATTCATCTGTTGCAAGGAAATAGATTGCTTTTGCAACCTCTACAGGTTCGCAAATTCTTTTCAAAGGGTTGACTGCTGCATAACCCGGAATATTATCAGGATTTAGCATATTTGTATCAACTGCCGCCGGGCAGACACTGTTTACTCTGATTCCAAATTTCGCATAATCCAGAGCCATTGCGCGGGTAAGATTAACAACCGCACCTTTTGCAGCATTGTAAACAGGCATTCCGTAATCTGCTGATATTCCTGAAATTGACGCCGTATTCACAATTGTACCGCCTCCATTTTCAATAAAATCAGGAATAAAATATTTTGCAGTTAAGTATATTGACTTAACATCATTTGCCATCAACTCATCCCAATCTTTTTCAGAAGTTTCATGAAGCAGCCCGTGCTTAATTATACCAGCATTATTAATAACGCAATCGACACCTTTCAAAGAATCACAAATCTTTGAATGTAAATGTTTAACATCCTTATCCTTGCTAACATCACATTTCAGATAAAAAACTTTATCTCCATAATAATCTTTTATAACATCTAAAACATCAGAATCTTCTTTTTTATCCGCAATAAACACATACCATCCGCGTTCAAGAAAAAGCTGTGCAGCTGCTAACCCTATACCTGAAATCGCACCTGTTATTAATACTCTGTTCATAAAACTCTCCTTTTCATATATATTTTTACAGAAGACTTATTTTAACAATACCCTTTTGTTTATAGCTTGCGAGCCTTTATAAAATCTGATATCATGATATATATAAGAATAAAAAAGGCGGTTTATGCCATCTAAAAAATTAAAGAAAATTACTCCCGAAAATTATCTGAAATATTATTACGATATCCCTTATGAGGGCAAGACTTCTGCGGGCAAACCATTGAGAAAACTCAAAAACATAACCTGCCCTTACAGAGGAATTAAAATTATTCCGAGTGAAACAATTAAGACATTTGAAAAAGGCTTGACCAAATGCAAAAATGCGCGTGATGCAGTAAATTTACTTACACCTTTCCAGCATAATTTATTACCAGTAGAAAAATCCGTTTTTGCAATTTTCAAAGACTTTGCACTGATTAATCCGCACGATAATCTGCAAAACTGTTTACTAATGATAAAACGAAATTGCCTGATAAAACTAAAACTGGAAGAAATGGAAGTTCTTGACGAAGTTGATTTTCTTACCCGCAAACTTTCTCCTCATACAGCATTGAAAATAAGAGCAAAAACAACAAAATGCCGCCAAATAATCTTAAGTGATAATAAACGCGATACATTTAAACGTAAGACTTTTTTAAACTCTTTAGAAGAGATTATTCCCAATGATAACGAACGAGAGATTTTTAATGACATAAAAAACAAAGCTCTTTTTCTGCCGACTTCGGAAAGCAGCAGAAATGCATTTGTAGTAAAGTATTCCAAACGCAAACAGATTGAAATAATAAGACGTCTATTTATAGCCTCAACAGGCTCAATTGAGCACGTAACACCTGCTTCCAACGGCGGAATTAATTCAATGGGAAATTTCCTGTTAACATCGGCAAGCGGGAACCGTTATCGCGAAAATATGCCACTTTGCGAATACATCAAACGCCATCCGAAGATTCCGCAATACATGCAAATGTATATTGATGACGTAATTCGTGAAATACATGCCGGTAATATGGAAGGAAACGAAACATACCCTTATAAAATAAAGAAAAAGCTTTATGAAGAATCTCAAGGGAGGGTTATGATAAGCCTTTCCGCTTACAAATACTCGGAAGAAGAAGCGGCAAAAGCAGTTGAAGCATTTGAACATCGCTGGGATTAACATAACTTAATATATAAGGCAATTTTTAAACTTCATTGACTTTGCATATTCAATGAATACTCAATTATCACCTGTAATGGAAAATTTTTCGAAATTTATACAAAACAATAGAGGACAAGTTAGTCCGCAAGTTTTTGCTGAAGAATTCGGAAAAGTTCAACGCCAATATCTGGCAGCTAAACAAAAAGACACTTTTTGTTCGGAAGCTGAAATTCTTGCAGGTCGAATGGTTGAATCTCAAAACAATGATTTTGCAGGTATAATTTTAAGCAGTCTTTGTAAAATTACCCAATATATACCTGAACTGTTGGAAGGATTTGCGCAAAAAGGTTTTAGGGTAGCAGAAGCGAACGGAGACCCCGTGCACATGATGGCTCGCCTGAATGACCTTAGAAAAATTTATTACCGAAGACCTGATAAATTATATCAATATATTCAAGTGCTCTATAAACAGGAAAAATGTCTAAAAGAACTCACCCGAAATTATGACAGAGCAGTGAGTTCATATCAAACAGTCAGCAGACAAGCTGCACCTAAGAGGGATTATGAACTTATGCTTGCACATGTTCAAACAGAAATCGGAAAAATCACTAAAAGGAAACATCCTCACGACGCTGAGGCTAAATTACTCTCTGCAAGGGAAACTTTTGAAAAAAGAGGATACAGACAAAATGTTGAATATATTGAGATGCTGCTTAATGAAATCAAAAGTGCTTAGTTTGTTAAAAATGTAAAAATTTGCACAACTTTTATTGCAAGAGAATACTCAGAATTATATAATAAAGATATAGGATATATCGTTATGAGTATTATTGTTTCTCAAAGGAATGAAATAAATACATACATTTTGCCTGTGGATTCTTCCACCCTGTCCGCGTCGGGGGGGGGGGCAAACCCGCTCTACCACTAGATTAGAGGCTAATTTAGGAGGTGTGTGTGCTTAGCATAAACACTGACCTCCAAAATTTGATAATGCAAAGGAGCTTATTGTTTTCAACAATAGGTCTTAATGATGCAATTGAGCGAATGACAACCGGTTACAAAGTCAACCACGCAAAAGATAATGCTGCAAACTATTCTATAATAACTGATTTATCAAAAAGAATCAGTTCTATGCTTCAGGTTCAGCAAAACACTGAAAACGGGATGGATTTGTTATTAACAGCAGAAGGCGGAATGAGCCAGATGCATGAGCTCCTTGAACGTTTGAGAGAACTGACAACTCAAGCTGCAAACGGAACTTATGATAAACAATCCCGCGATGCAATGCAAGCAGAAGCAGACTCAATTATTGATGAAATTGAGCGAATAAAATCTTCTATACAATATAACGGGATGAATTTATACGAAACTCCGAATGAAGAAGCTGAACAAACAAGAAAAGCATCTGCTCCAATAGCACTTGCAGCAGAAAATAATACGATAGAGGACGCGATTGATTTTAAAAAATCTGAAACAAAAGTAGTTACAATCGATAATGTAAACTACACAATCAGAAATAGAGACAGTTCAAATGCAGCTACAATTTCTTATATTAAAGACAAAACAACAGGTGAGATAACATTTTTAGGAAATAGTTTTGAAATCAGAGGACAGGATAATGTATCCCACAATATCAAAATTTCTGGCACAGCCAACTATGTCTACGGAGGGAATCTCAACGACACAATTAAAATTGCCAGCGGTACAAATTATGTTTACGGTCAAGATGGTGATGATACGTTAACAATTGAATCAACTGCTGGAAGTTCTTGCCGGATACATGGCGGGAATGGCAATGATACATTAATCGTCAATTATGGCGCAAGCAGCGCCTATGGAGATGAGGGTGATGATGTATTCTATATAAATGCATCCTCTAGCAATTATGGAGGAAACGGGGATGACACATTCAATATAAAAAGCAGCGGCAATACTATGTACGGTCAAGGCGGAGAAGATCATTTTAATATTATTTCAGGGACAGGTAATATTATAAATGGCGGAGAAGGTACAAACTCAATTACAGGCAAGACTGCTAATAACACTTTAATCAATGTTCCAAATGCAACATCCTATGAAATTCTTATTGATGCAAAAACTGCAACTACACAAAGCATCAATGGAATTAATTATACAATTACAAATAATACAACATCACAAGTTTCATTGATGTATAGCATAGAAGCAGATGGTACAATCAACTTTTTCAAAAGTACAGGTGTTCTAACAATAGAAGGCGCAAAAGACAAAGTCCACAAGGTTAAGCTTAATCTCGCGAACGGAAGTTCCTTCTATGGAGGAGACCTTAATGATATTATTCAAGATAGCGGAATCACAACAAATGTTTATGGCGGGAAAGGTAATGACACCATTACACTGACAGGTCACTTACAAAAAATATATGGAGAAGACGGTGATGACACTATTATAGTCAAAGCTTCTCGTTTTCTGGTTGACGGTGGAAACGGAAACGATAATATCACATTACAATCTAACACCGTAGGAACGGCATTAGGCGGTGCAGGAAACGACAATTTTACGGTTAGTGGTACTTTTACAAACCAAATTGCTATTGATGGAGGAGAAGGTACTAACACCATCTCAAATCCAAACAATAACAATCTGCTTTTAAACGGTTTTGGGGATTTGGATAACGCAACCAGTATAACTCTTGGTGCTAAAGAAACCAAAGTAATAAAAATAAACGGAATCTCATATACCTTAACAAATAACACTAACAAAGCTAATGCACTTTTATATTCCTATAACAATGTAACAGACGAAATAAGTTTTAATGCTACTTGCATGAGTATAACAGGACAAAAAGATGTGCAGCACAATGTAATTATCTATGGTGCATCTACATATTTCACATCTGGAGATTTAGACGATACTATTACTACCTATATTCAAAACGGAGGCGTTCACGCTGGAGCAGGTAACGATACCATCACCTCAAGAGGAACTCAATCAAGTGTGTATGGAGAAGATGGCAATGATATAATTTACCAGTATGATAATGCAGTCTATGCAGGAAACGGCAATGACATTATTTATGTATATGGGGGCTATAACACAGAAGGCAACAGCGGAGATGATACATACTATGTAAACAACAAAAACACCATTATAGATACTGATGGAAATAATATCTATTATATTAATGTTGATAATGCAGCTATCTCAGGTGGAATTGATAACGACACATTCTATATTACAGGTGACAATAATACTGTCCTCGGCGGAGGTGGAGACGATTATTTTGTAATCGACGGAAACAATAATACCATTGACGGCGGAACCGGTGAAAATTTTTATATAGAAAACGGAAGCGGAACAATAATGTCAAACGTAAACAGAGACCCAAACAGCGGAGGGCTCAGTTTTACATACCTTGGCGAAGTAAAAACATTTACACTCAACAACAAAACCTACACTGTAACAAATGATTTTAATGGTAATAATCAATTACGATATTCCTTGAACCCTAATACCGGAACAATCACACTTGAAGGCGACAACTTCACAGTAGATTCTGCCTCAAACGAATCTGCAATATTAAATATCCGCGGAAACAACAACACAATTAACGGTTCAAATCTTGCCGACAAAATCACTATTGAGCAAGGTTCAAATAATACTGTTGACGGGAAAGACGGCAACGACACACTGATTTCAAACTCCGAAAACAACAGCCTGCTCGGCGGGAACGGAAACGATACAATAACTCTCAACGCTTCTTCAAATATGGAAATCAATGGCGGTGAAGGTAATGATACTATCAATATTAACAGCAGCAACAATACAAATATCAATGGCGGAAACGGTGATGACAGAATTATTGTTAACGGAGAACATAATACCGTTAATGCAAACGAAGGCAACAATAATATAACAATAAATCAAGATTCAAACACTATAAAAGCAGGAAACGGCGATAATAAAATTACAACCGTAAGCAGCGATAATATTATAATCGCCGGAAACGGTGAAAATACAATTGGTGTTCAAGGCAACAACAATAATATGAACATCCAAAATGTTAAAGGCGATGTAAATATTAACGGCGATAGCAACAACATAACAATTAATAAAGGTGATAATGTAATCAACATCACAGGTAACACCAATTCCGTAATGACCGGTAACGGTAATGATAATTTCACAATTAAAGGTAATAACAACATTCTTGAATCAACAGGCGGAAATAACGAAATATCAATCAAAGGCAACGAAAACTCATACCAAGGCGGAACAGGCATTGACGACATTAAAATAAACGGAAATAACAACTTCGCAAACGGCGGAGATGAAAATGATAAATATATGATTTCCGCAGGGAACAATAATACCATTGACGGAGAAAACGGCAGAAACACAATGATAAACAACGGTACAAATACAATCTACTCAAATGTAGTAGACATAACACCACGTCCGTTTGAACTTAAGTTAAATGTCGATATCTGCACTACAGACGATAAATTTATTACAACAAAAATTTCATTCAATCTCTTTGATTTCTCAGTCGATTTCTCTACAAACGAATCCGCCGCGGAAGGACTTGAGCAAATTGATGAGCTAATCTCCAACCTCGATGCACAACTCACAAATATCGGTTCCGTAATCAATCGTCTTGAATCAGTGTTGGAAGCCCAATCAATAAAACTTGAAAATATGATATCAACCCGTTCAACACTTCAAGATGCAGATATAGCCAAAGAATCCTCAGCATTTATCCGTTATCAGATTCTACAGCAAGCAAGCGCATCTCTAATGAGTACCTCTAGAGATTTAAGAACCCAAAACGTATTGGGATTACTATACGGAATAAATCGTTAAGTTTTGTAACAAAAGAAACACAACGTGAAATTAGGGGATTTATATATACTTTATATATATGTAAGTAAGATGTAACAGAAAGATTAAAAATCCTTTCCCTAACTAATTCCCTAAAAACAATTTTTATTTCCCCACGCTTCTCCTACCTAAACGAGAAGCTTTTTATTATAACAAGGGTCGGACGACAATCGCGTTACTACTAATTTAGAATCAAACTACAGGTCGTCCTCTGCGGTATCTGTTCCCTATGAGTTCGCGCGGGTGGGTTTAGAGTGGAATTTTAGTGCTGGCAGCATGGGTTTTGTATTTTTTATCTTTATACAAATATATCTCCACTGTATAGTTTTCCAATTCTTTGCGCGTAAAAATCTTCTTCTTGAATTTAACATCCACAACATTTGGTTGATCAGCATAAGGATATAAAGGATACTCCTTTGTTGCTACAGGTTTTGTGATACTTTCCAGAGCCTTGCCGTTAGATGTTAATACAAAATCAGCAGTCAGGAACGGAATATCATTATTTGATATATTCAAGAAGCTGTAAACCGCACTCAACGGATAAGTGAATAATTTTTTCTTTGTTGTAAAACTCAATACATTTGTTTCAATATCATTTTTATAAACAACTTTTTTATTAATAAATAAATCTGTAGAATGGACTTTGTATCTGTAATTCTTTGCCTGCGTAGAACGTCCGTCTAAATCTGCGATATTTGCCGCTTTTAAATATGCATTGCCGTAAACGGAATAATCAATATCTTGAGGTCTTTCCTGCAACAGCGATTTTAAGTATTTTACAGCCTCTTCCGGATCTAAATCAGAAAGAACAATTGCAAGTTTATATCTGATTTTATAATCCTTTGGTGAATACTTTTCAGCTTTCTTAAGGAATCTGACAGCATCCGTATTTAAACCGCTCTTAACCATAATATCAGCAACTTCCACATACGAATTAACTACACGGAATTTTATTGAGTCATTAACTACATTATCTTTCTTCGAGAATTTATTATAATAGAAATAAGCTTTTTCATAATTTTTTGCAGCTGACAAGAATTTACTGTTTGAATAATATTTATCACCAATAACTATATATGAACGGGTTTTAAACTTAATCAAACTCTTTGTAGTTTTATCTTTTGTTGATTTAAGAATTTTTTCAGCCTCATCCAGTTTGTTCTGAGCTGATAGCACGCATATAAGTTTATATGCAGGGGTATAAACATCTGGGGAAGCCTTTTTAACAGCAAATTCATAAGCTAATTGTGCATTAACATAATCACCCGCAGTCTCATACAACTCTCCAATATGCATACAAACAGAAGATGTTCTGGATGGCAAATCTTTCATCAAATCAGTACTCTGAATCAACTGTTGTGCAAGTTTTCTGTCCATACTTTGTTTTGTTTCCGGACTGCGCGAAATATCTTTTATCATTTCATTTCGGGCATGCATAGCAAGACAGGTTGTGAATATAGCCGCAAACAAAACCGAAAAACCAATTGTTCTCAAATATTCCGTTATAATTTGAGTTCTTGATTTTTTAAAATTGTATTTTGAAGATTTCTTTTTTTCTTTAATCATTCAATTCCTGCATTGTTACAGAGTCAAGAGTATAAACTTCGGTCAATTTATTATAAATAACATTCATAACTTTTTTCTGACTTAGCTCAAATCTGGATGAAACTTTTGATTTTTCAGGATTTTCAAGTAGTCTTTTTGCTGAAAACTCTTCCATATTATCAACCGCACAGGAAAGAAATTCCTGAATACCTTTTACATCAGATTCATTACAATAAACTGTAAGCTTAAAGCGTTTAGCGCGTTTAATACTTGTAGGCAAGATTCTTCTTTCAAAAATTCTGATAAGAGTAAGAACAGCAACGCTGATAACAGTTGCAAGAATTGCCACATCATACATTCCAACACCGCAGGTCATACCGATTGCAGCACTTATCCACAAAGTAGCCGCTGTAGTCAGACCGATAATCATAGGGCCGTTTCTAAGTACCGCACCTGCACCTATAAAACCGATACCTGAAACAATCTGAGCAGCAACACGCCCTGAATCTCTAATCCCTGTTGCTTGCGGAACTATTACATTATCGCCTTCTACAAATGTCGGGAAACCATATATAGAAATAATGGTAAAAATACAAGCACCCAAGCAGACAAGAATATGTGTTCTTAAACCCGCATATTTATTTGTAAGTTCTCGCTCCAGCCCCAATAAAAAGCCCAGAACAAGAGCTGCCATTATTCTTATAAAAAAATCACTACTAAAATCCATCAAATCTCTCCCTTTACCTTACAATCATACAATATGAGAAGAGATTTGACAATATAAAAGAAAAGGCGGATGCTTCGCATCCGCCTTTAAACCTAGTTGAAAAGATCTTCCAAATCATCCAGAATTCCTTCATGTTTATTATCATCATTAGGATTTTTCTGAATCGATTCAATAAGAATATCCAATTTAACAAGAATTGCATCAATATCGCAGTGACATCCGTTTGGAATTTTCTTAAGAATTTCATCCAACTTAGCAAGGATTTTTTCATGTCCTTCGCCGAGTGCAACTTTGATACCACCGATTGTTACTGCTACAGCATCCAATTTAGCTTCAATATTTGTTAAAACTTTATTATTCATTTCTGATGATTTCAACAAGTCAGCTAATAATTTCTCAACTGTAGACAAGTCTACGTTTCCGCCGCCAACTGATATATTTGCAATTGCATCTAAGATTTCTGATACATTAACGTTTAGACCATCAACTTTATCAAGCAATTTAGCAACTAATTCATAAGTAGCTTCGGCAACCACAGTATTTTTATTGATTGCTGCAGTATTATTATTGATTGCATCAAGGATTTTTTCCAAGTTAGCCTGTTGACCTGCATCAAGTTTATCAAATTTAGCAAGTATTTGAGTAAAGAAGTTTGCTTGGCTCGCATCCATTTTATCAAGTTTTGCAAGAACCTGAGTAAGCTTATTCAGGATTTCCGCATTGATATCATTACCCTTCACGAGCATATCAATAACTGTCTTGAAGTAGCCTTGAGTTGAAGCATCCATTTTATCAAGTTTATTAAGGATAGCTGTCAATACTTTTACGCCTTCGGCATTAATTTTGTTACCTTCAGCAATTGCATTCAGAATGGCTGCAAAGTTTTGCTGATTAGCAGCATCCATATCGCCCATTTTGTTAAGAATTGCTTCAAGAAGAGCTTTGTTTTCTGATGTCATTACGGATACATCGCCAATCTTAGCAATAACAGCTGCTAATGCATCTTTCATGCTGTTTTCAAAGTTACCGATACTGTTAAGAATATCTGCAAGCAATTGATGAGTTTTTGTATCCATATCTTTATTCTGTTCGTTACCTTCAATAACCTGATTCAAGATAGCTTCCAGAAGTTTAGAATTATCACCGTTGCCGGTTTTAATTGCATTCAAGATATCAACAAGCATATTGTAGTTGTTATCGCCCATAGCATCAATCTTATCAATGATTGCCATTAATTTTGCAGAAAGATTTGAATCCAGCTTAGTAATAGCATCCAGAATTGCATTCATAATTTTTGTTTGTTTATTAGAAATTTCTTTACCATCGGCAATTGCTTGGTTCATTGTATCAAGAACTTTCTGTAAAAGAGCTTTAATATCTTCGTCGTTCAGATTAGCAGTTGTTAACGCTGTTAGAATTTTGTTCAATAAAGCCTGATTTTCCTGATTTACTTTATTACCATTGTTAATTGCAGTCAAAATAGAGTTTAATAAAGCAACAATTTCCTGATGGTTTTGAACATTACTGTCATGCATTGTATCTTCAATTTTTACCGATAATTGAACATTTACTGTAATATTTGAATTGTCTTCAATTTTAATATCAGGTTCATCACCTAACGGTCCGCTGCAAGATGTCATACCCATCATAAACAGACCTGCAACGCCGCCAATAACAGCACCTGGAACAGCACCAATACCGCCGACAAAAGCACCAACACCGGCACCAACAGCAGCACCTGCTGCAACACCTGCTAACGGAGCTTTAGCAGCTTCCCAGGCTTTTTTATACCAAGGACTGTCGTCATCTTTTGCTTCCGGTTTCTTTGTTTCACCTTTAGAAAACTTAAATCTGTCTAATGTATCATCCCCGATTTTACCGGCAAGACCTGTTTCCAGAGCTTCTTTTTCAGCTGCGGTAAGTGAATTGTACTCTGCTTGGGAAACCTTTCCGTCTTCCACAATCTTTTCAAGTTTTGCCTTCATCTCTGGGTTAACACCATCAAAATTAATACCCATAAGTAATAATACTCCTTTCTTTAAATCATGTAACAAACCTACTTTGCATGTTTAACGGCAGGTTTTTGAAAAACTTTAGAGTATTTCAAAAAAATGTTACAAAAATTTACAGTACAATGCAGATACCTGTATTGTACCTCATATTCTCGTCGTTTTTCCTATGTATTGTTAAAGTATTAGTCAGGTGAGTAATTGCTCGATTGTAACAGAATTGTTACAATATCTTCTGTTCGGATTTTACCGTTTGCAATTTGAATATGTTTATTCTAGAATTTAAACATACGCCGATAATTAAAGAATGTGATTCCTCACATTCTCTTTTAAAAAGGTTTTAAATACAATAAAATATAAAGGAATAACATCATGGGTATCAAAGGTAAAAACGACAGAATGGTAGTTCTTGCTTGTGAAGATTGTAAAGAAAGAAACTACACAACAGTTAAAAACAAAAAAAACACTAAGGACAGAATGGAACTTTCTAAATATTGTCCAACTTGTAAAAAACACACTACACACAAAGAAACTAAGTAGTAGATTTACAGGATAAAACAAATTTAAGGGGGAAACCCCTTCAAGCGTCCTTAGTTCAGTTGGTAGAACGTCGGTCTCCAAAACCGGATGTCGAGGGTTCGAGTCCTTCAGGGCGCGATTTATAACAAAAAGGTATTAAAATTAAATGAACGACAATTTTTCAAACACAAAAAATGCTATAAGCAATTATTTTAAAGGCGTTAGAGCTGAGTGGGGCAAGATTACCTGGCCCGAAAAACATCAGGTCGTTGTTGAAACATTTTTTGTTGTTGCGATTGTATTTATATTCACTGTTTTTATTTATTTTGTTGATATAATATTCAACGCACTATTGTCCGGTTTTAATTTCCATGCGTAAGCAATCACAATTTAACCAAAAAGGGTAAGAATAATGAGTGAAAAAGACGAAAATATTGTAAACGAAGAATTTATTGAAGAATCACAAGAAGAATCAGTAAAGTCTTCAGATAAGAAAAACCAAAAACGCTGGTATATCGTTCATACTTATTCAGGTTACGAAAACAAGGTTAAAAGCAATCTTGAAAAACGTATTGAATATATGAACATGGCTGATAAGATTTTCAGAGTTGAAGTACCTCAGAAAACTGTTACCCAGATTAAAGGCGGAAGAAAACAGGAAAAAGAAGAAAAAATCTTCCCTGGTTATGTTCTTGTTGAAATGATTATGGACGAAGACAGCTGGTATGTTGTAAGACACACAGCCGGTGTTACAAAGTTCGTTGGTTCAGCTAAGAAACCGATTCCGGCTAAAGAAAGTGAAATCAAAAAGATTATTCACCGTTCAACAGCTCAAGTTCAAAAAGTTGAAATGGATGTTAAAGTTGGCGAAAAAGTTAGAATCACATCAGGGCCGTTTGCTGAATTTGTGGGTGACATTACAGAAGTTTACCCTGATAAGGCTAAATTAAGAGCAATGGTTTCTATCTTTGGTCGTGAAACACCTGTTGAATTGGAATACAAACAGATTCAAAAATTATAGGGGTAAATATACTCCAAAACAATACGTGGAAGTACAAAATAATCTACAAAGTAAAGCAAAAAACGTGGAAGGGGTGGAGCCCCGTTTGGACCACGAAAGGAGAACAAAATGGCAAAAAAAGTAGTAGGAAAAAT
>JAMPIM010000013.1:15362-39242 GCA_023662705.1 Candidatus Gastranaerophilales bacterium
CCTTATTACTTGTTTGTTCTTTTTACATGTTTATTATAAACTGTTTTTAACAACACTTCTGTTGTTATTACAACAAAGGGGCAAAAATGGAAAAATATTATAATCAGATTAAAAATTCTCCGTTATTTTTCGGAATGAGTGATGAGGAATTAAAAGGTATTCTTAAATGTTTTAATGCTTATATTAAATCTTATCAGTCAGGTGAGATAATAATTCGTCAGAGCGATATTATTTCCAGTTTGTATCTTGTGCTTGAAGGTAAGGTGAATGTTGAAAAAGACACTTATTGGGGCAGACGTATTATTATTTCCAAACTCGGAGTAAATGATAATATTGCAATGTCATTTGTCGCTTCAAAATCAATGGAGTCAACAATTGACGCAGTCGCTGCCGCTGATACAAAACTCTTAGTGCTTAATTATGAAAAATGTACTTCAATGTGCCAGAATGCATGTACAAGACACAAAGTTTTGATTAATAATATGTTTGAAATTCTTGCTAAAGAAAATCTCGGGCTTCTTCAAAAAATAGAAAATGTTTCACAAAAATCAATCCGCGACAAACTCTTAACCTATCTTTCAAATGAAGCTCGCAAAAACAAAAATAACTCGTTTGAGATTCCGTTTAACAGACAGGATTTAGCAGACTATTTAAACATAGACCGTTCTGCAATGAGCTTTGAGTTATCAAAACTCCAAAAAGAGGGTCTTATTCAGTATGATAGAAATAAATTTTTCTTGAAGTCTATATAAGTTATATTTTACCGTTTATTTTGTTTTGAACATATTTCTTTGTTTCTTCAGATTTTGCACTCTGAGATGATCTTAACAGGCGCTGTTGAAGCATAGGTTCTTTTATTGAATCTGCAAGTCTTATTAGAGCGTAATCATGCATTTCGTTTGGAAGAAAGGCAAGTTTCCAAATTAATCGCTCTTGTAATGCAGGGTTTTTAATATGTGTTAACTTAATATATTGTTCTTTAATTTTTTCTTCCGGAAGAAGATGGATAAAGCTAGCCAAATGCTCTACTGTTTCAGGTAAAGCATGTTTTTCTGAAATACGATAATAGGTATAAATTCTATCCGGAACAATTTCACCAAGAGAAACATTGATATCGTCATGGATTCCGATAGATTCGTCTTTGCGTTTGGATAGCAGTGGAATTTCATTGAATAAAATTCTTTGTGTTTCTGCATCTGAAGTTTGAACAAGTTTTTCAAAATATTTTACAGCATCTTCATGAGAAAGATACTTTAGAACATAAGCAGCTGCTTGAGCAACTTTTGGATATTTATCTTTTGTTGTTAAAGCTATATCTAAAAAAGTTGTTTTATTATCCAAATGCTTTATACCAAGAGTTAAGCCGGTATAAATATCTTCTGAATTAGTATTAGAATATCTTTGGAATTGATCATACCAGAAATCGGCTCTTTTTTCAGGAGCCATTTCTCGAATTTTTCTTAAATAATTTCTGGCTGTGCTATTAGAATTCTTAATTGCGTTAACAACTCTCATTCCACCGTAATCATAGTTGTAGCCTTTTATTCTGTTGTATCCGTTTAAAGGCCCGTCTTTTTCTTCGTCTGTACATTTAATTCCGTATTTGTATTCTTCGACAATTCTTCTTGGAATTGCAACATCTTCATCCAAAAATTTACTTACAATATAACCGGAACCTAAGCTTGCAAAGAAAAATTTTCCTCTGTGTGTATCGTGTCCTTCATGTTGTCTCCAGTACATACCATTGTTGATTTCTGCATAGCAGCCATGGCTTTTGAACGGATGCCATTCTTCGCCTTTTATCTGGTGGAAAACTTTAATAACAAACTCATCATCAGCATTTGTGTCTCTAAGCCCATCCAGTTTAAAAACTTTTCCCTTACCGCCTTGGTCGATGTATTGCACATTAATATCATCGTCATAAGGGCGTAGGATTCCGTATTTTCTGAACACATCAGTTAACAACGTGTTTACTTCATCAGGTCTGTGTCGTAATGAAGGTCTGAATATAAAGGCATCTCCTTCAGGGATGTAATTTCTTATTGTGTTTGCAACTTTATCAAATACTCCCAAAATTTCTCGAATAGCTTCCGGACGGTTTTCCACCGGAAGTTTATCAAAGATAAACTTTGGTAGTTGACCAACTACCGGTTTTCTTGACGGGTTATTTTGAATTATCTGCGAAATATCTTTTTGTCCGTCAAGGTAAATTTTCTTTTTAAGTACTTTTGTCATACCTCCAAAATTTGGAGATTGGTTGTTGTTAATTGCGATAGTTCTCATTATACACACTCCATAATTATATTAAATGATTAAAAATAAGCGGGCACAGCCCGCTCTATTTTTATGTATCAATATTTGTTGCATAAACCGCATTTGATTCAATAAAGTCTCTTCTAGGTTCAACCTTATCACCCATCAGAATATCAAATAGCTGGTCGCACATCATTGCATCTTCAATATTAACCTTTAACAATGTTCTTGTTTCAGGGTCCATTGTTGTTTCCCACAATTGCTGCGGCATCATTTCACCAAGACCTTTGAATCGTTGAATTGTCATACCTTTTTGTCCTCTGTCATCAACGATTTTTTGAAGCTGTTCAAATGATGTAATCTCAACTTCGCCGTTTTCTGATTCAAGAATAAGTTTTTCTTCTTCTTCAATCAAGAAATCACGAATTAACGGATAAGAGTTTTTAAGTCTCTTGAACTCGTTTGATTTAATAATGTTAGCAGTAATCATTTCGTGTTCATTTTCAAACAATTCCAACTGAATAGCGTATTTTGCATTATCAGGATTGTATTTTAATTCCACTTTATAATTCTTAGCTTCTGTCACATTATAGTTTTCAGCATGGTCTTTCAAATAATGTTGAAGATATTCCAACACTTCATTCATCTTAGCCTGATCTTCAAAATCTTCAGGTTTAATATCAGAACGGATTAAACCGCGAAGTACAACAGAAGGAATGATGTTCAAAATAGGGTTATTGTACGCTCTGTAGAATGTTCCCATATTTGAAAGCAATGTTAATAACTCATCACCTGTTTTAACTTTTGATTTTGTTTTGTCTGATAAGCTCAAAGATTTAATACCGCGTTCTTTAAGCATTTTATCAAGAGCATGTTCGTCATATAAATACTCAGAAGTCTTGCCTTGAGTAACTTTGAACAACGGAGGCTGTGCGATATAAACATAACCGTTTTCGATTAATGGACGAGCATAGCGGAAGAAGAATGTTAATAACAATGTTCTAATGTGTGCACCGTCAACGTCGGCATCGGTCATGATAATGATTTTGTGGTAACGAAGTTTTTCAAGGTTAAACTCTTCAGAGTTACGGCTGATTGTAATACCAAAAGCCTGAACCATTGATTGAATTTCGTTATTAGCATAGATTTTGTCTAATCTTGCTTTTTCTACGTTAAGAATTTTACCTCTTAACGGTAATATTGCCTGAAACATTCTGTTTCTGCCTTGTTTTGCAGAACCGCCCGCAGAATCACCCTCAACGATATAGATTTCGCATTTTTCAGGTTCTCTGTTTGAACAATCGGCAAGTTTACCCGGAAGAGTAGAGTTTTCAAGAACAGATTTCCGTCTTGTTAATTCTCTAGCTTTACGAGCAGCCTCACGAGCTCTTTGAGCCTGCAATGTTTTTTCAATAATTGTTCTTGCAAGTTTAGGGTTGAATTCTAACCATTCCTGCAATTTTTCTTTAACAACATCCTGAACTGCACCCATAACTTCTGAGTTGCCGAGTTTTTCTTTTGTTTGACCTTCGAATTCAGGGTTTTCGATTTTAACGGAAACGATTGCTGTCAAACCTTCTCTTACGTCGTCACCAGAAAGGTTTTGTTCAGAGTCTTTTAAGATTTTGTTTGTTCTTGCGTAATCATTCAATACACGTGTAATTGCGTTTCTGAAACCTGTTAAGTGGGTTCCGCCCTGGTGTGTATTGATGTTGTTGGCAAAAGATAGAATTGATTCGCTGTAAGCATCTGTATATTGCATAGCTACTTCAACTTTAATAGTATCAACCATTTTGTCCATGTAAATCGGTTCATCGAACATAACGGTTCTGTTGTGGTTCAAGAACTCTACATAACTTGCAATCCCGCCTTCGTAGTGGAAAACTTCATCTTCTTTTCCGTCTTTTTCATCGTGTAAAACGATTTTTAGCCCTTTGTTTAAGAAAGCCATTTCTCTGAATCGGTTTGCAATAATATCTACATCAATTTCTGTTGTTTCGGTGAATATTTCAGGGTCAAGCCAGAAAGTCGATTTTGTACCTGTTTTTGTTGTAGCTACGGTTTTTTCTACCTGAGCAGTAGGTTCACCTCTTAAGTAAGTTTGTTTCCAAACATAACCAGCACGTGAAACTTCAACTGTCATTTTTTCTGAAAGTGCGTTTACAACAGAAGCACCTACGCCGTGAAGACCGCCTGATACTTTATAGCCGCCGTCACCGAATTTTCCGCCTGCGTGAAGCACTGTGTGAACGATTTCAAGAGCTGATTTGCCGGTTTCGGGTTTAATATCTACAGGGATACCGCGGCCGTTATCTTCGACTGTTACGCTGTTGTCTTTATGAACAGTAACATGAATTTCGGTACAATAGCCTGCGAGTGATTCGTCAATAGAGTTATCAACGATTTCATAAATACAGTGGTGTAAACCTCTTTGTGAAGTAGAACCAATGTACATGCCGGGACGCATTCTAACTGCTTCCAAGCCCTCTAATACCCTAATATTACTAGCATCATACCCTTGTGTCATTTTCAACCTTTCTTTCTAGCTGGCAGGTAAACCTACAAATTAGTCGATTTACCCCTTAAACCTTTCTGGCGGGGTTCATTCCCCTCAATTACTAATCCCAAATATATCTACTGGAACCCCTTTTGAACAAACTACCAGTTGGACGGCTCCCTATTATCCCTATTGTACCACAAAAACAAAAAATCGTACATAACAGGCAAATTTTTTATTTACAGGACTTTATATTAGTATGACAAGGTTAGATTTAGGAATTTCTTTTATAAAAAACAGCTCTCCGATAATTAAATCAGGCGAGAGATTTTCGTATATTAAAGCACCCGTTAGTGTTCCGACTAGGGATACACTTGCTTTATCAACAAAACGTAAAACGGTAGGACAGAGTGTTTTTGATAAATTATTAGCCTTAAAAGATAAATTTTTAATGTTGTCGGGTAATGAACCTTCTGAGCTTGAAAGGTTGGCAAAACAACCTGATGGTACTTATGATAAAGATATGCTTGATTTTATAAAAGAAGCTAAGCATTGTTGTAAAAAGCAGTTTGTTCCTGCTTATCAGTGTTTTACAACCAATATATTAGAGTTTATTATTCAAAATGGTCAAATTGATGAAAAGCTTAAAAAATCAGTTTTAAAGATAATGAAAGATGAAGATATGAGTCTTGTTCATTTAAACGGTTTTATCGAAGCTGTGTATAAGAAAGATTATTCTACAGATGTTAAGAATGTATTATTAAATATTTTCAAAAAAGTTGAAATACGTACTCCGATGGATAAGGCTATTTTTTCAAAGACTTTTGGGTATGTTATAAAAAAACAAGTTAGTCTTTGTGATAATGAAGAAGATGTTTTAAATTTATTAAAGAAAATTAAAACAATTATGTCTGAAGCAAAGAGTTCTGATGAAGCGGTCAGCTTTGTGTACAACTGGGATGATATGCCTGAGGTTTTATTTAAGCACACTACGCAATTTAAAAAATGTGACGATGCCAAAGAATATCTTAACAAAATGATTTTATCAGGTGTTGTGCCGACTAACGGATTACTTGATGTTCTAAAAACAAATGGTGATGAAGTTTTGTCGTTGCTTCAGTTATTGATGAATTCAAAATTCAGATTGTTAAATTTAGATGATATTGCGTTGACTCAAATATTGAATAATACGGGTTCGAATATTAGAAAAATATTTATGCAGGAGCTTTCACAGGTAAAAGACCGAGCTGTTTCAATGAAAACGGATAGGTTTAATCCAGAACAATACATGGTTGCGGTGGGTGATAGAACTTTGATTTTTGATAAAAAGACCGAAGTATTGTTGTCTAAAATGACAGGCCGTTTTCAGGATATGCAGGTTCAGGACTACAAAAATCTTCGTTTGATGTATGGCAGTTACAATATTTGTGACGGATATGCTTCTCTTGAGAATAAAACAGTTGAAAGAGCTGTATTGGATGAAGAGTCAGTTTTTACTCAAGCACCTTTAAGCGGTCAAATAGATGGTTTTAGAATAACAGGTAACAGAGTTCAAATTCTATCTCGTGCTGTAACAAATCCTATAAACGGCGAGCTTTGTGTTAAGCAGGATTTACAATCTCCTGCTGGAGTAAAATTAAAAAGTAAACTGATACAAAAAAGAAACGGAAACTATAATTATACTTATTCTATTAAGGATAAATCAGGGGCTCAATTACTTGATGTTAAAAGAACTTATAGAACAATTGATGAGAATAATTTTGTGTCAACGGTGAATGGCGAGCGCTATGAAATTTCTCTTTCCGGTGATTTGCTGAGTGTTACGACAAAAGGTAAAACCATAACAATCAATCTTAAGAAACTTGTTCCATCAGGTGATGAAAAAATTATTGATATGATTAAACATCTTCCTGGGGATGAGCTGATAAGTCTTAAAAAAAGCAAATTAAAGAAAATAGTTCCTTATTTTGAGAATACTGAGGCATCTGCTCATCAGTATGATGTGATTAGATTAGGAAGCAACCACAGAGATAATGCTTTTGTATTTTTGCATGAGCTTGGTCATCATAAAGCCCAATTATTGAATAATGCTGCTTGGAGAAATATTATAGATGTTTATAAAAAAGAGCTGGCTGCTTATAAATCCGAGACAACTTCTTTTGAACTGCATATGGTTGATTATGTGATTGACAATCCAGACCATTATTTGAATAGAAGGCAGGGGGCTGTTGAAGAAATAATTGCTGATGTGAATGCATTTTTAAAATGTGCGTGTACAGAAAAAAACATTGCTGAAAGGGTTCTTGTATTACAGGAAATGTTTCCTGAAACAATGGCTGAGATTGCAAAGCATTTATAATTTTGACTTTTTATAGAGCATTATATATAATAATTTGGCAAACAAATTTATGAGGATAGCTTGATGCAGGAAAAATTTAACGATTATGTTCAGTCACTCGAAACTTATATTATGTTTCGTATAAAAGAAACGGTTGCAAAGATTACCCCTGAACTGACGGCAAAAGGCAGAGCTCCTATATCATTAGCAATGGGTGCACCTGTAAAAAATCCTCCAAAGTTTGTTATTGATTCTATGAAATCTGCTCTTGATGAAGCTGGAATCCATACATATTCGTCTCCAAAAGGTGAAGCTTGTTTTAGAGAAGCTGCTGCTTTGAGAATGAAGAATCGTTTTGGGGTTGAAGTTGACCCTGCAACAGAAGTTTTTTCCCTTTTGGGTTCAAAAGAAGGGCTTGCGAATTTTATCCGTGTTTTGATTAATCCGACAACATCGGATGAGGATAAAGATATTATTATGGTTCCAGACCCTGGGTATGCTTCTTACAAAGAAATGGTTAAAGTATCAGGCGGTAAGGCATTTCCTGTACCTTTAAAAGGAGAAGATAATTATATGCCTGATATGGAACAAGTTTTTGCTAAAGTTAAAAATCCTGAAAAAGTAAAAGCATTATTGATTAATTATCCAAACAATCCTTTGGGTGCTACCGCAACAAAAGAATATTTAGAATCTGTTGTTGCATTTTGTAAAAAACATAATATTTTACTCATATCAGATGCTGCTTATGCTGATATGTATTTTAAAGACGAACTCAAACCAGTAAGCATACTTGAAATTGAAGGTGCAAAAGATATCTCGGTTGAGTTTCACAGTTTCTCAAAACCTTATGCAATGACAGGATGGAGATTGGGCTGGATTTGCGGTAATAAAGATGCTGTAAAAATGTTTGGTAAGCTAAAATCAACACTTGATTCTGGTATCTTTAAGGCTGTTCAAAAAGCAGGTGCAGCTGTTTTAAATTCAAAAGAAGGCGATGAATATATTAAGCTTGCTAATGAAGATTTTAAAAAGAATCAGGAGCTTTTTGTTGAAGGATTGAAAGAGCTAGGATGGAGCGGATTCAATGTTCCTGATGCTACTTTTTATTTGTGGCTGCCTATTCCTCCAAAGTATAAAACTTCTGTAGAGTTTACTGATGACTTGATGTATAAATCAGGTATTGTTGCAGTTCCGGGAAATGCATTCGGTGAATATGGCGAAGGGTTCTTCCGCGTTTCTATTGTATGTACCGCAGAGCAGATTAAAGAACTTTTCAGAAGAATGAAAGAGGATGGATTCTATTTTAATTAGCAAAAATATTTTTTACGGGGTTTAAGTTGTTATGAATATACAGCCAACTCAAAATTATTCTGCTCCATTCAAATCAGGATTTCCTGTGACTCACTGGGTTCGCGAAACTAACGGCAGTTATGCGCCTGCTTTATCACGTAACTTGAATGAAAAACTGCAAAGGTCTGTTGTCAGGCTTTTGAATTCCAATATTGATAAATCAAAGCCCGAAAAGCGCCCTTTGATAGAGTATGTTAAGAAAATTATTTCGGCATCTGATTCTGATTTCGCACAAAATCCCGTTGCACGTTCGTTTTATTTTCATCATGGCGGTTTAAGCGAACAAAAATTTGAGCCGTTCGGATATATCCTGACGGGCAGGCATGCCGAGCATATGACGGAAGTTCTCGGCAAACCTATAGGCAGGGCAAAATCAGATGCTCCGCGACGGAACGGAAATCTTGCGGATACAGCGGAAATTAATATTGCGGTAGGCGATTATTTTAATCAGGGAATTAATTTTGTCAAAAAACTGGCTTCACATTTTAAACTTGGCGGCAAAACACGTTACGGTTTGCATACAAAATTTGAAGTAATTAGAACAAAAACAGGAAGAATAAAAGAATACAGATTGATAGATTTAAAATTCTGTCCGGAAGAAGGAGCAGGAAATCCATTTGTAAGAACAGGGTATTTAAAAAAATAAAAAAGTGCTTGACTGAAAATTTTGAGCATGTACTATATAAATATACCGAGCGGGGGTAATTCAGTGGTAGAATGCCTCCTTGCCAAGGAGGATGTCGCGAGTTCGAGCCTCGTCTCCCGCTAATAAAGAAGAAGGTTTAGGACCTTCTTTTTTATTGCCTAATTTTATGTAGCCTATATGAAGCCTTCCCCTCTTTGAATATAAAAAATACTATTGAATAAAATTAATAATCGGATAATAAATTAATCGCATTTACCTTTTGACTAGGTATTGTATGAGTATATCGCATTGTGGTTTCGATTTTTGAATGTCCTAAAATTTCTTGCACAACCGGCAAAGGAACTCCTTTTTCGACAAGTCTGGTTGCTACAGTATGCCTTAAGTCGTGAAATCTAAAGTTGTTGACATTAGCCTTTTTCAGAACAGCATTAAAACTTTTGTGAATATCTTTGTATGGCAATCCAGTATCAAGGTTAACAAAAACATAATCATATCCTTTTGGCTGACGAACCAATACTTCTGATAAACGAGTTGATATAGGTATTTTTCTTGCTTTTCCGGATTTTGTTTCAAGTAGTTCATTACCCTAAAGTTTTTAGGGTATCTAAATTTGCTACCGAAAGTAATTTACGTTGATACCCAAAAGAAATTAGGGAAAATTCCCGAACAAAGTTTCGATAAAAATATAATAAAAGAGAATGAAAATACTCTTTTATCAAATTCAATAAGTGAAGAATCCGAAGATTATGAAGAAGACGAAGATCCGGCATTAACTTTTGCAAAAATATCCGTCAAACGATTAGCTAATAACCCTGTATTCGCAAATAAAGTCAAAGAATTGAAAGAAAGATATAATTTATAGAGGAAAAACTATGTGTGTAAAAGATAATTACAATAATATTTTAAATAATGGAACAATAGAAGAAATTAATAAATTTATGGATTCCTGTGAAGAAAACTGCCAATATTACGGTAGCTGCGATTATTATAGTTGGTTAGATGATAAATTAGTGGAATTAGATTACTAAAACATTGTAAGAAGGAGTTTTTCCGTTTTTTATAAAAAATATGAAATCCACACATGAATGCCGGTCAGCAAACCACCGGCTCATATCGCTGTAGCTTCTCCACGTGTGGATATTTATATTATAACATGTTTTCTGCTTAAAGCATTATTATGTAAACTTTTTAAAGTCTCTTTTGTATAAAAATGAATATTTCTGATAGAATATCATGTAATGGAATTAATTAGGGAAAAAGATTTTGTTAGATGATAATTTTAAATCTTTAATAGAAGCAGATACCTATCTTATTGCAAGAAAGAATCCAACCGAAGCAGAGTGTCAATTATATTTAAAAGAAGTAAATTTTTCTTGCCCTTTATGTGGTGCCAATTTAAGACATAGAAAACAACCAAAGGCTAATAAATTGTATGAGATTGCCCATATATATCCGAACAGTCCGACAAAAGAACAATATGAAACTTTACAAGATGTAGAAAGATTAGGAAACAACTCGGAATCTTTCGAGAATAAAATAGCACTTTGTAAAAATTGTCATGACACGCAAGATTACCATACAACAAAAGACAATTATTTGAATTTATTAAACATAAAAAAACAATGTTTAGAAAAATTAGAGTTAAACGAAGCAACCTTGACGTTAGGATTAGAAACAGAAATTGCTTATGTTGTGGAAAAAATGATTAATATTAATTGTGAAGAATTAACTTCTTCATTAAATTATTCTCCTGTAAAAATAGCAAACAAATTTTTAAAACAAGATATTTTACTAAAAAATAAAGTTACTAATGACGTTACAAGCTATTATCCATATATAAGGGAGCTATTTAGAGAACTCGAAGGTAAAAATAATTTTAAATTAAGTACTTTATCATTACAACTAAAAGCTTGCTTTTCAAAAATGTCAGGTATCTCAGAAAACAAAGAATCCATTTTTAATGCAATAGCAACTTGGATTGGAAATGAAACAGGCTCGACATCACAGCTTGCCAATGAAGCAATCGTGTCTTTCTTTGTTCAAAATTGCGAGGTATTTAATGAAATTACCGAATAAAGTTATATCTTTTAAGGATAGTAATTTATCAAAATTTGCACCTGTTCTCGATATTTTAAAAGAAAATAATGAAACGGTATTATCGCTTTATAATCGATTAAAAAAACACTTTAATGATATGGAAGAATATATTGACGTCTTAGACTGTTTATTTGCTTTGGAGAAAATTAATATAAATAATAATAAGGAGTTATATTATGTTGCTTGAAATATATTGTGAACAATTTCATCAAAAGAAGGTAACATTTAATACGGGATTTAATGTGGTTTTAGGAACAGAAACAGCTGATAATTCAATTGGAAAATCTACGTTTCTCCTTATTGTTGATTTTGTATTTGGTGGAAGTACATACACGAAAGCAACAGATATAATTGATAATATAGGAAAACATGATATATATTTTTCTTTTAAATTTGATAATAAAATTTATAAATTTTGTAGAAATAATATTGATAGCAATGTAGTTTGGGAATGTGATAAAAACTACCAAAAAATTAAGTCAATGGAAACTTCTAACTATTGTAAGTGGTTGGATAATATGTATGATATGTGCTTACCAGATTTGTCATTTAGAGATGCAGTAGGTAGATATATTAGAGTTTATGGAAAGAAAAATTGTGGCGAAGACAAACCTTTGCATTATTATCCAAGTGAAAAAGCAGAAAATGCGTGTTATGCGTTATTAAAACTTTTCAATGCCTATGAGCCATTAAAAACATTGCAAGAGCAAGCTAATAAATCTACAGAAAAATATCAAATTTATACAAGGGCTCAAACCTTAAATCTAGTTGCAAAAATTACGAAACCAGTTTATGAAGAAAATAAAAATAAAATCATAAAAATTAATGAAGATTTAGAAAGCCTTTCTGCTGGGTTTGAGCAAGGATTGTTAGATGTTGATGTCGTTGCTTCAGAAGAAGCAATTCATTGGAAAGACATATTATCAAAGGCTCAAAGAGCAAAATCTAAATTAAAAAACAAATTTAATATTATTGATGAAAATGGAAACTATAAGTTTTCTTCTGTAAGTAAATCTTTTGATGATTTAAAAAAATATTTTCCCGATACAAATATTGCAAAAATAGAAGAAATAGAAGCTTTTCATAATAAGATTGCAACAATTTTTAAATCAGAATTAAAAGTTGAGAAAAATAAGTTACAAGAAGAATTGAACGAATATGATTCAATAATTAATACTTGTAAGATAAAACTTCAAGAGCTAATAAAAAATCCAAGTCTCTCTAGAATGGTTTTATCGAGACATACAGATCTGCTAAAAGAAAGAGATATGCTTGTCAAGCAAAACGAAGCATATGAACAATTGACATCTTTACAAACACAGAAAAAAACAGATATTGAACGTTTAAAAACAATGAAAACTACTCAATTCGCTGTTATAGAAACACAAATTAATCAGGAAATGACAAAATTGAATAATGACATTTATGGCGGAACTTGTAATGCCCCTTTTTTGAATTTTACTGATAAAAATTATAAATTTTTTACTCCAAATGATACTGGTACAGGAATCGCTTGTAAGGGTTTAGTGGTTTTTGACATTTCAGTAATGAACTTAACATCCTTAGCAATTTTGGTGCACGATTCAGTTATTTTAAAACAAATTTCAGATGAAGCCATTGAAGAAATTTTAAAATTATATATTGCAACCAATAAACAAGTAATAATAGCCTTAGATAAGCAAAACTCATATACAGCAAAGACTACTGAATTATTAAACAATAACGCAGTATTAAAACTTGGTTCTAATGGTAACGAATTATTTGGAAAGTCTTGGGGTTAATTTATTTCAATAAATCATTCTTAAGAACTATTGTTTTTGTATGTTTTATTTATTAAAATATCTTACAAGATATTTTAATTCGTAAAGATTTTATAAATTTTTATAAAAATAATTCTGTAGGGGGTTGAAAAACTTGAAAAAATTTGTTATAATCGGTATTATACATAATACCGATTAAAGATTATGACTAACAACAAATCTACAATTCAAGAAAAAATGAACAAGAATAAAGAATCTATTCTTGCTTTTTTTGTTACAAATACTGATTTTTATAAAACTAGAGAGTTGCGTGGAATTTATAATCAATGCATTGAAAACAAGCTAATATATTCATCAACCTCATTTACAGCGTTTTTAAAGTTTTTAAAGACTAATAATGTTTACACAAAAAAAGTTGAATTAAAATTCCCATCTAAAACATATACAAGATATTTTGTTGAAGAACCAAATTTGTATCAAACGATACAAAGTATAAGTCCTAATGCTTATTTTAGTCATTATTCTGCGGTAGAATATCACAATTTAACAAATAATTTACCTAAAACAATTTTTATAAACATCGAAAAATCAAAACCTTTGAAAGAAACTCCTAAAAAACACTTGTTACAAAATGAGATAAACAAAGCGTTTTATATGCCGGCAAGAATTAGTCAAAATCTTACTACAAGTGGAATTTATGCTATCAACCTATTGCAAAGCAAGTATTCTGGAGGACTTGGAATACTAGAAACAACTTATAATAATGCTAAAATTCATGTAACTGATTTAGAGCGTACTTTAATTGATATAACAGTAAGTCCTTATTATTGTGGCGGTTGTTATGAAGTTTTAAATGTTTATAAAAAGGCTAAAGGCAGAGTAAATGCAAAGAAACTCCACGAGATGTTGGTTAAACTTGATTACATATACCCTTTCCACCAAAGTATAGGTTTCTACATGGAAAAAGCCGGCTATAAAGAAGCTGATTTACAGTTATTTGATTATGATAAAAATTTGCGGTTCTTTATTCAGCGAGAACTTAAAGAGAACGAACGCAAGTATAGCGAAAGATGGAATTTATTTTACCCAGAATTTCTCTAGGTCATTGATTAAATCCAATACATACTCAAAATAATAATCAAAATGTGTTGGATATTTTTTGTTAAAGCTATCCGTTAGCTGTACATTTCTGAAATCGCCTTCGTGGATATGTCTTTTTTCTTCTACTTTAAGTAATAAATTCATATCGACATCTTTTGCTTCAAAAACGTGTTGCAAAATTGTTCTATTTTCTGGAAGTTTAAAATCAACTGGTTTTAAATTCTCTTGTATTAAGAAAATATCCCAAAAATCTCTTGCTCTTGGTAAGTCTAAATCACCTTCTGTATTACGATATTCTTTCATTTTTTGACAAATAGCACGTAGTTTTTCGCAAATCATCATTACAGGTGGATAAACATAAATACAACATCCGTCAATTTCCATTTGTTCTTTATTTTGGACATATTCATACTTGCTTATATCAATAACAAAATCTTTTTTATTCGATTGACCTAAATTAATAGCTCTATCTCTTAATTTTTGCAGATTGTCATTGAATTGTTCGTAAATATCTAATGTACAAATTTTGAAAGATAAATTGTAGCCAGACATTTTTACATTTAAAGGAACATGTATTGGTTTGTTTGTAATCTTAAAATCAAATACATAATAACCAATATCGTTAAATCTCGCATTAAATACTTTTGGTAGATTTGATTTTACTTGTTCAATTTCTTCATCTGTAAATTCTGTATCAATAGAAAAATCAATATCCTTTGATGAACGAGAATTTATTTGATAAGCTAGTTCAAGGCAAGTACCACCTTTTAGCACAAGTTTATTCATAAGTATTTCATCAGATACTAAAGAAAGTATAGATAGCTTCTTAATTTTAGTAAAATCATCTTTATTAATCATGACTTGATTATAACATTAACATGGTTTGTCTAATCATGATTATTGCAAAATAATAAATATAAAGCTACGATCGTTTTATAAATTTGAACTTTGAAAATTTAAGTTAGTTATGCAGGTGAAATTTTATGTAGCCTATATGTAGCCGACTTATGTTTTTTCATTGGGTAGAATTTTATTCAGTGGGGGTGGAAGGCTTGATTTTACTGATATATTAATCACTAAAACCGCTTGCCAAGGAGGATGTCGCGAGTTCGAGCCTCGTCTCCCGCTCCATAAAGAAGAGTCACTAGGTGGCTCTTTTTTATTGTTTATTATATTAGCTGTCAGAAGTGTTCCAAAATTCGCATTTCAACAGTCCTCAAAAGTTCACGTGTTGTCGAAATTTGTCTAATGTATGGACAGTTGTTATCTTTATCTCAAATAATAAAAGAACAAAAACAATTCTGTATATATTTTATTAGATTCAAAAAACGGAAAACAACTTGAAGCTACTCTTTTTTCTCCTTACAGATTAAAGAATTTTAAAACCCAATACAAACAAATACCAATTTTAGAATCAAAATTAAAATTTATAAAACGTGTATCAAAAAACGCTAATATTTACATTAATACTGATAGTAATCTATATAACAACATTACTCCCTCCACTTTTTATTTTTGTGGAAGACGTCCGCACAATATTCTCAATCTGTCAGCAAAACTATAATGAACTTTGTTCTTGTCATCATTTGTTTTTCCTGTTTTTTTTAGCTTAGCTAATTTAGCTTCTTCCGTTCTTACATTCTCATTAAGACGATAAAGTTTACTTTTTGCTACGCTTATCTTTTCATTAAGATTTTGCAGTGTAGCTTTGGCTGAGTTTATATCTCCGTTTAGTTTTTGCAGTTTCGTTTGAGCAGCAACTGTATCATTATTCAACTCTTGCAATTTTGCTTTAGCAATTTTTACAGCCTCTTCTTCTTTTATACGTTTATATTCAGTACTTTGAGCTATTACTTTTTGCCTTACATCGGCAAGTTCTTTTTCTAATCGGGAATTGAATTTTGAAAGATTCTTAAGCTCGGTATGAAATTCCTGCTCAATGAACCAACGCTTGTTCATTACTGCTAAAGTACTAAAAATATTTTCATTTTTGATTCGTTGATAGTCCTCTTCCTCAAATCTTTGAGAAGAATGCTCAATATGATTTTTAGAAGATCTTACAACAGTTGTGGTGTATACATCGCCATGTCTTAAGGGTATTTCTTTATATTCAATAATCATTTCATCATCCAGAGCAGAGCTTATAGTGTTTTTGATACCATTACAAAAATCCAAAATTGATTTATACGCATAATAATACCGACGCCACACATTTTGATCACCCGGTATAAGTTTTCCCAACATTGGAGAGAGTTCCTCTTCTCTCGATTCAAGATTTTTTAAAAGCCGTTCTGCATGATCAAAAGCACCGGAAACTTCTGGAGAATAAGGGATCCTCTCTCCAAAACCGGGGTTTTGGGACCTGTTCTTATTATAATAGTTATTTATCTTATTAATATACATTTGCTAATTCTCTGTATTTCATACTACTGCAATAATAATAAAATTGCAAACCTACACCCTTGCAAGAATTACCTCTATCTCTCGCAACCGCATATCTATATAATTCACATTTTTCTTGTTACCCTGCCTGCTGTTCAAAAAATTCACGGACAGACAAAAGTTTTGTCTTTGCATCTTTAGGTTGTTTTTTCTTTGTTAATTTACCAATTTCTGTCTGCACGTGTGCAAGCTTGCTGATAATCCTGTTTTTGCACAGGTTGCCTGTTAATTGTATGAAAAGACTCAATTGCCGTTTCAGGCGAAGGTACTTTCTTTGGAGCAGACTGTGTTTGCGAAAAGAAAGACCGTAAGATTATTTTTTGCGTTAGGTGTACAAACTTTTAAATTAGTTTTCATTACCCGTTCAACAGAATTACACCACGACGGAATGGTAAAAGTAAGACTTGATATTTCAGAATCAGGGTCATATTCAGGCATATCTTTATGCTCCAAGTAATGTTGTAATTTGTTTTTTATTTTATTTTTTTTTTTTTAGATAAACGGCAAATATGTGTTTGTGGAATTTTTATATTTCCATTTAGGACTTGCGATACAAGTTCATGCTCGTTTTTATCAAGTTTATCAATTGTTTCAGCATATTTGCTATCTTTAATTTGCAGGAGATATATTCCAAACAAAAAAATAAATCTTTTGCGATGCTTGAATGTATAATTTATATAATTTTGGATTGTTTGTCTTTTCTAAATTTGATAAAAATAGAGAATACTACACTTTAATAGAAGAATCAAACGGCAATTATACAATAAAACCCGGTTCTCATTGGATAAAATTAAATTATTTGTCAAGGATAGAGAACAAAACACTTTTGCAATACATTATTCTTGCGAGTGCTTTTATAATGGCGGAGCGGTTGCACCATCAATATGTGCAATTTCTTTAGTAAATTTAAAAACAAAAGAAGTTCATACATTTGCTATTCATAATTATATTATCCAAGGTAAATCCTTTATTGTGTTAGGTATATTAGATTTATTTGAAAAATATCTTTCAAATAACTTAATCAAGGATATAGATACTATTTAGCATATGCGGTTTCTATACATAAAGCACAAGGTTTAGAGTATAATTCTGTAAAAATCATTATACCTAATAGCAACTCAGAGAAAATAACACATGGGATTTTTTATACAGTAATAACAAGAGCAAAGAAAAAACTTAAAATATATTGGAGTGCCAGAAACAATGCAACAAATTATAAATAGTTTTAACATGGATAAATCAACGCATAGAAGTTTGGATATTATAAAACAAAAATTATCAATGCATTAACCATATCCATCTCATAGTTAATTACATCTTGTTCTTTATATTAAATTATATTTATTTTTCTGTGGGTAATGCTTGTTTTTTGCAACAGTTGTTTTGTGGGAATGATTTATTATAATAATTGTATGAATGAGTATCAAAATTTAACTATGGATGAGTTTGTAGAAATTGTCGATAAAAAGGCTAAAAAGTTCCCATTGTTTGGAGATAGTAATTATGAGCAGGAAGAAATTCCTAGTTATTTTTTTAAATTATGGGATAAAAGTAAAAAACAAGCTCCTAAAAATCGTTTGAATTACGAGGTTATTTGGGATGAAAAGCTTCCTAAAAGAATGGTTTTCCTACTTTTTAATCCGAGTATTGCAAACTCTGATATTCTTGATGGCACCTTAAAAAATTGTGTGAAAATTATATATTCGCAAAATCAAAAACAAACTAACCCAGTTGACATGTATGGCGGCATGATTGTTTATAATACGTTTACTGTTAGGCATCCACAAATTAAAGATGCTTTACTCCTTTTAAACAAAAATTATGAATATGAAAATAATCCGATTTTTGATTTGAAAAAGAATGTCAAAAAAGGAGATATGTTGGTAGTTGCCTGGGGGAATGATGCCAAAGCTAAGTTGGACGATGAATACTATAAAAAATTAAAAGCGGCAGTAAACGATTTTCAGAATGCAGGTAATGTAGCGTATTGCTATCGCTGTAATACTTCTGGGAAAAAACAGCCTTCTCATCCAAGTCCGCGATGTACTTCAATTGTTAACAATTTTTGTAATAAGGATACAATATTGAAATCTTTGCGTAATGATTTGATGTCTATAAATGAAAATTAACTTTCACAGGGGGTTACCAATCTTCCTTTTAGGAGTATAATATTTTTAGAAATTTTTGAAGGGAAGACAATATGGTAAACAAACTTATTACAGAAGACGTAAAAATGTTTTTAACCGGAAATGAGGTTCTTGCTTATGCGGCTAATTCTGCGGAAGCTGAATTTATGTATGGTTATCCTATTACGCCTCAGAATGAAATTATGCACACTTGGTGTAAACTGCTTCCAAAAACAGGAGCAGGGTTTTTGCAGACAGAGGATGAAATCTCAGCAGGGTTTTCAACAATCGGCGGTATTTTAGCAGGTAAAAGAGCTTTTACTGCAACAGCAGGTCCGGGTAATGTAATTATGCAGGATGCTCAATCTATGGCTGAAATGATGCGCATACCTTTTGTTTGTGCTGTTATGCAAAGGGGCGGCCCTTCTACGGCAACTGTTATTTATGCTCAGCAGGAAACTCGTTTGACTTGCTACGGCGGTAACGGTGAAGGCTTTAGAATTGTTTACTCAACAGCAGGTCATCAGGATTTGTATGACTATATGATTAAAGCATTTAATACTGCTTGGAAATATCGCTTCCCTACTTATGTTCTTGCTGATGGTTATCAAGGTAAAATGAGAGAACCTGTTATGTTATATGACCCTGCAAGCCGCGGAATTACAATGGTTCCTACCGAAAAAGCTCTTCTTGCAGATGGTGAAATCGGTGTTGACAGAAAATCAGCTCACATGAGAAATACTTATAATATGGAAGAAGAACTTATGGAAGTTCTTGAAGGTTATCAGGCCGATTATGACAAAATGACCGAAGAAGTTCAGGAATGGGAAGAATATAAGGCTGATGATGCTGAAATTCTTGTTATTGCACATGGTATTGTTGCTCGTTCTGCTCGTACAGCTATTGATGAGCTTCGTGAAAAAGGTATCAAAGCAGGTTTATTCAGACCGATTACAATCAGACCTCTTGCTGTTAAACCTTTGAGAGAAGCAGTTTCTCGTGCTAAACATTTATTGTTTACAGAATCTGCAAACGGACAGCTTGCACAAATGGTACTGGAAAAAATCTACGGACTTACAACTCCTTATTCAACTTTATTCAAAATGGGTGTTGGAGTCACAGGTGATGATATTGTTAAGAAAATAGAAGAAATTAAGGAGGGTATGTAATGGCAGAAATTTTAAATCTACCTCCAAATCTACCTAAATCACAAAACGCAGAAGTTGGAGCAAGCAAGTTTTGCCCGGGATGCGGTCATGGTATAACACTAAAGGCATTAGCGAATGCCGTTGACGAACTTGGTATCAAACAAAAAACCGTTTTTGGATGTGATATCGGATGTTCATTATTAAGCTGGAATTATATGGACTTGGATACTGTTCAAACCCACCACGGAAGAACAACTCCTGTAATCTACGGTTTTACAAGAGCTAATCCTGAAGCAATCGGAATCGCTTATATGGGTGACGGAGGCGGTCTTGCAATAGGCTCGCAGCACCTTGTTAATGCTTCTGTCCGCGGTGAAAAGATGCTTATTGTTGTTGTTAATAATACAAACTACGGTATGACAGGCGGTCAAATGTCACCTACAACAATGCCTGGACAAAAAACAGAAACAACTCCTTACGGACGTGATTGTTCTGTTACGGGCGAACCTGCAAAGGGTGCTGAAATGGTTGCTGCGATTGCAAACCCATGTAAGTCTTATGTAGCACGTTCAACAGTTTCTAATATGATGAAATTGAAACAAACTTTCAAAAAAGCGCTTAAGAATGTTGAAAACGGCGGATTTTCTTTTGTAGAAGTTCTTTCTATTTGTCCTCTTAACTGGAGAACAAACAATGTTGATACTTTTGCAAGATTAGAGCAGATGGAAAACTATTTTGAAGTTAAGGAATTTTTAGTTCCGGAGGGCATATAATATGGCAAGAACAAAAATCGTATTAGCCGGAGAAGGCGGACAAGGCGTTCAATCAATAGCCAAAATTCTTGTTGAAGCAGGTTATGAAGCAGGAAAACAGGTTCTTTATATTCCGAATTTCGGGGTTGAACAAAGAGGCGGTGTTTCAATTGCTTTTTGTCAGATTGCTGATGAACCTATTGGTGAGCCGAGATATTCTAAAGGTGATATCGTAATTATGCTTTCTGACAGGGCTTTAGACAGATGTGAAACTTATGTTGATAAAAACTCAACAATTGTTTATGATACTTCTGTTTGTACTCACGAACCTAAATGTGAATGCAAAAGAGTTATCGGAATTGATGCAAATAAGATTGCAAATGAACAATTGAGTTCAAGAGTATTTAATATTATTATTCTCGGTGCTTTATTGGAAGCAACAAAAGTTCTTGAGTTGAGTGATATTAAAAACGCTATGGAAATGGCTCTTGGTAAAAAGTTTGATGCAAAACCTGAACTTAGAGATTTGAACTATAAAGCTCTTGAAATGGGTATGAAATTAGTAGGAGAACATAATGGACAAACAGTATAGAGGATATAAAATTGAGGGTGTCGGCAAGGGAAAGGCTGACTATTATGTTTATACAGACCTCTGCAAGGGCTGCGGATTATGTATCGCAAAATGCCCTATGAATAAAGCGGGTAAAGATTGTTTAAACTGGTCAAAAGAGGTTGGTTTATACCAAACTCCTGCTGTTGCGCCTAATCCTGAAATCTGTATTGCGTGCGGGGCTTGTGCAATGACTTGTCCTGACAGTGCGATTAGGATTGAAAGAAAAGCTTAAAAATGCTTATATTAAAAAAGGCTTTGGATTCATCCAAAGCCTTTTTCTAAACTTCAATTCTGAAAAACTATCTTAATTTTACAGTTACTGATTTAGCTTTTTGAGTGTATTCAAGTTTATCTTCTCTTGATAACCATCCTAAGCCCATTTCAGCAAAGTTTTCAGATAAGCTAAGGTCTTTTTTCATTTTGTTGATTGAAACTTCACCTTTAGTGTTAAGGTAGTTGTAAATTTGTCCAGCTGATTCAATAATTTGTTCTTGAATGCCTTTGAATTCTTTAGTCTTAGCCATGTAAAAATCTCCTTCTTAATGTATGTATTGTGTAATTGATTACAAGTCAATTTTATAAAAAAATTCTTTTTTTTGCAAGCATTTGAACCCCTGTTTATGATAAAATACTACATAAGGAGTATGTTACGAAATTTTATTAAAGCTGAATTTAGAGAGAGTTTGTTAGTTGAAAAGTACCTCAAACTCATTGATTTCGGGGTTAAGCCCTCCGAAATTCTTGTGCTGGTGCAGAACTCAACCTTAAAGAGACAATTCTCGGATAAAGTTTTGGAAAAGATTTCTGTTGATGCAATTGAGAAACTCAATATTCATTCTTTTTTCTCAATTGTTTATAATACTATTTCTGATAACTGGTGTTTTGTTGAAAATTCTATTCCTTCCGATAAATCTTTTATCCTCCCAAACCTTGTCGGGCTGGAGGTTTCCCAGTTTTTGCTTAAGGATATTTTGAGAGATTATTCAGTTAAAGGATATAACTCTAAAAAATCATTGCTTCATCAGATTTTTAGAAGATATGGTTTGATTGTTCAAAATAATTTGAATAATGATGCAGTGCGCGAGCGTTCAAAAATTTTAGGTGAATCTTTTGGAGAAGATGCGGAGCTCGTTATAAAAAGATTGTTGTCAAAAACTCTTAAAACCAGAAGTTTAGATTATTTGAGACAGACTCTTATTTTTAATCATATTTATAAAAATACTGATTATTTTAAAAATATTAAATATCTTCTTGTAGACGATGCTGATGAGATGACACCTGTTTGTTTTGAGTTTATAAAATATCTTAAGCCTCAATTAAAAGATTGGATAATTTGTTTTGATTCTTTGGGTTCAAGCCGCTGCGGGTATTTGAGTGCAGATACAAGTATTGAGTATAAGTTATCAAAACTTTTTGAAGAAGAAATTGTTTGTGATGATGAAGTCTTTGAAAACGGGGATGTGATTTTTTCTAATGTAATAGAGAAAACAAAAAAAAGATTGAAAAATTTTACATTAACTTCACTTTCTAAACGCGCTGAAACTCTGGATTTTGCGGTCTCAAAGATTGAAGAACTATTCAAAAAAGGTGTTCGTCCTAATCAGATTACAATCGTTACTCCGCTTCAAGATGACATGCTTCGTTTTACTTTAAAAGAAAAGCTTAAGAATTGTGATTTATTATTCCTTTCAGGCAGCGAAAAACTTATTGATAATCCGCTTGTTAAAGCCGGGGTAAATATTTTAAAGCTAATGTACGGAATTGAAATTTCTGAGATGGATTTGAGGGTTATTTTATCTGATTATGTAGGCATTCCTTTGAAATATTGTCATAAGGTTTTGGAAACATATAAACAATGCAAACTTTTGCCGTTGTTGGAAATTGAATGTTATAACGAGAAATATCAAAAATTCTATAACGCATTTGAAGAAATTAAGGAAAAAGATACGAAACTCTCACTAAAAGTTTTTGAAATGTTTGCGCGTGTTGTGGATTTTGTTGATGAGACAAAAATTAATAAGTTTAATTTCTTTATTAAACAACTCAGGGATTTTGAAAATGTTCTCGGCGCGCAAACTGTTAAAGAGCGTGCAGAAGAGATTATTATCCAGATAGAAAACTCTATTATTGCAGAAAATCCTTCTTCAACTCTGGAAATCGGAGAAAATAATCTTGTTGTTGCAACTCCGCAAAAAATTATTGATAATAAAATTTCGGCCGATTACCAATTCTGGCTTGATGTTTCGCATTCCGATTGGGTAAAAACAGATACGGGACCTCTTTATAACGCATGGGTGTTTCAGGCTGACTGGGCAAAAGACGAATATACAATTGAAGATGATATATTTCTGGCTGCGCAAAAAACTGCAAGAATTTTAAGAAAACTTCTCCTCTTGGCTAAAAAACATACTTATGCTTTATCAAGCTTATTTGACCCTGCGGGAGCTGAAAACTTAGGCGGAATTGAAGAATATCTCGTTTCAGATAATTCTGAACCTGTAGAAGAAAAGCAGGTATTTAAAATTACACCTCGTGATGATCAGAAACCTGTTCTTGATTATGAAAAAGGCTCGATGGCTATTTCTGCCGTTCCAGGGGCGGGTAAAACTACGATTTTACTTGCGCTTATTATGAAGTTGATGAATCGCGGAGCGAATCCTTCAAATATCTTTGTTTTGACATATATGGAATCGGCAGCAAGGAACTTTAGAGAACGTATTAAAAACATGTCTCCTAATAGTACCCAGCTTCCTAATA
>JAMPIM010000014.1 GCA_023662705.1 Candidatus Gastranaerophilales bacterium
GTAACCACTTGAACCAATTCGTGCGAAGGCACCACTTGAACCAATTTGTGCGGAGTCACCACTTGAACCAATTTGTGCGGAGGCACCACTTGAACCAATTCGTGCGGAGTAACCTTTACTACTTATGATTGCGTTTGCTTCATCTTGATTCTTATTTGTTGCTTTTAAATCTAAAATAGTTTTTACAAACGTAGTGGCATTTGTTGCAAGTTCTAATACATCTTTTAATTCATCTATCATATAAAATCCTTTCTTGTTAATTGCTTAAGAAAAAGAGAGGGGGATATGCAATCAATTACATGTTAGTGTTTACCTCTAGGAGTCCCCTCCCAAGAAGTACTCGATTTTTAAGTTCTTATAATTGGAGCTATCAAGTATTTCTTGACAGCTCCTGATATAAAAACTTAAATTAGTTTCTCTTCTTTTGCGCTGTGTATAGCTTTCAGTCCGATTAACAAACCTTAGTGTTGCCACAATCGGTTTGAACTGTATCGTTCGTCTTACTCTGCATCAGTCGTCTTATTTATTCGGTTGTCAAGGTACGATAACTAAGGGGTAAAATAACGAGTATTTTCCGCCTTATAGTTAATTTCCTCATAGCCGAGCCAGCCCTAAAAAGAGCTTGAATATTTCCTGCTTCTCTCTTGCTATGTTGGTGTTGTTTCAAGGCTTTGCTGCTTATCCTTCTTTTTATGCGGTGGATTGTCTCTTGAAGCTTCCGCACGGCTCCGCCTTGATTGTTTTTGTTGGTTCGTTTATAGTGTTTATTAACTAGGTAAATCGAACTAACAAGAATATGATAGCATAGTCGTTTGAAATTGTCAATAGAATGATTGCAAAATACAACGACTAATTTAAGAAAAAGGGTTCAAAACTATGAATATTACTGAACTACAAGAAATTTTAAAATTACACGACATCAACCTAACAGGACGTGCACTCGCTGAAATTTGGGGCGTTAATGAGCATACAATTACAGATAAAAAACGCAATGGCTCAGCTATCAAATACAAAAACCTCAAACAACTTGAAGAAAAGTTCAACATCACACTAATAGAACCCGAGCTTGAAGATTGCGAATTTCCTACTATGGGCGAGCGGATCAAGTTTATACGTAAATCCCTTGGATTCTCCCAAGAAGGGTTTGCCGAATATTTGGGTTTGAGCAGGCAGTATATGAGCCAGATGGAAACCAACAAAAACAAAATGAGCATAGAGAACCTTGCAAAGCTCCTAGAAGAAAAAGACGTAAGCGCTAATTATGTTATCGCAGGAGTGGGGCATCCGTTCTTGCCAAAGTGGGATGAATAATTATTAAACCCTTAGCTAAGGGTTATCAAAGGGTTAGCTAACCCTTAGCAAGCCCCTTGGTAGCCCCTTGCAAGCCCCTTGGTAGGGGCTAAAAAAGAGTGGTGTGTGCTTGGCGTGTTGTTCACTTTGTTGCTAATTCTTGCTTTTTCTCATTATTATTGAATTACAGTGTGCTATTTCGTGTGCTAAAAGTCTTTTTAGGGGAATAGCAAAGAGATATATTAAGTTTTATTAAAACTAATTTTTAAAATAAGACTCAAATCAACAGTATTATTGAACTGTAAACCTTCTTAGCAACAAAAGAAACTTTAATAATATAAAGCGCTATAAACCCTATCAGGTTTTTACCTTAGGTTTTAGGGTTCCTAGTTGGTTAAACAATAAACAAGTTGGTGTGTGGTTGTAGGTGAAGGGTTCAAAGGTTGGGTTGTGCTTTGGTTTAATCTTTGCGCTCAAATATATATTTTTTATATCACTTGTCTTAAAAGAGACAAAAGAAAAGCTCCGCTGTCTTGCATTAACGGAGCGTTGATTAATAAATGGGGTAAGCCCCATCTTCACTGGGGATAAAGTATAGAGTAAATGTATATTTATTTGAGACTCGACATTATTAGGTTAAAAAGAAAAATCCCCTCTGTTTTTCCATAAGAATGAGTTAATGCTTTTCTGATTAGGGTAATGTATTTCTCGCTCATTTCTTCATATCCTCCCTCTTGTTTTATAAAAATTATAAAAGACTTCTAAACAAGATGCTTAAGCAACAATGCAAATTATGCCACTTGATTTATTGTCAAATCCGTGGTATTATATTATTGTTCTTTTTTAATAATTATAAATATTACAGAAAATTATAAAAGATGTCAAGCATATTTTATAAAATTGTAGAAAAAAGACTAAGAGGATTGAATTAATGTGCACATTTTCATACGTACTAAAAGAATCAGGACTTACTAAGTCAGAGATGGCGAGAGTTTTAGAAATTGCTCCGTCTTCTATTAATATTCGTTTGCAAGGCACAAACGATATTAAAATATCCGAGCTTGAAAAGATTGAAGCTTATGTCGGCAGAAAACTTTTTAGAGCAGAAAAGGTTAATTACCAAGCAGACGACCAAGTTTTTCTACCTTATTTAAGTATTCCCGGAGTATCAGATGAACTTATCAAAAGTGACCGTATCAGAGGCGGTATGCAATTTGACCGTGATATTGTCAAAAATGACTGGAGAAAGAAACCGGAAAATTTAAGAATCACCAAAATGATTGGTAACAAAATGCATGGCGGACAATATGCATTAAAAAACAAAGATATTCTTGTTGTGGATATTTCTTCTAAAGACCCGCTTATTGCCGGTCTATATGTATGCACATTTAATAAGACACAATTATTTATTGCGGGTATTGCTGCAACAGCAACTAAAGGTATTGAGGTTTATTACTATAATGATATGTACGAAAAACATGAATATACTGCGGAGCAGTTAAAAGAATTAAATTTCGAAATACATGGAAGAGTTATTAAAAATCAGTCATTAACAATTTAAGAAAATAGTATAATAGGATTACTATGTAAATAAAGTACGCAAGACACTCGAAAGGGTGTCTTTTTTTGTCCAAAAGCCCGATTATACAAGAGATATAGTCTTATTATGGCTAATTATAAAAAGACAACGCCGTGGAACAAAATCAAGGCTGAATATCTACAAGGTGCTACCCCTAAGCAATTAGCAGAGAAATATGAATTGACTGCAAAAAGCATTACTAACAAGGCAAGTAGCGAAAAGTGGACTAGTGAAAGAAAGACAATTTCAGACAATTTAAGACAAAATACGCAAGACAAGATAAATGACCTTACAAACCTTGCATTAGATGTATTAGCCGATGTATTGAAAGACAACGAAGTACGAGCATGCGATAAAATCGCTGCTGTTAAGGCTGTTTTTGATATTAGCGGGTTAAAAAATATAAAGCCTGAAACTAAAAGAGAATTACCGGTAATCAACATTAACGGGGTAAAGATATAGCATGAATTATGATTTACTATCAGCGCAACAAGAATTTTTGAATATACCACATAATGAGACGCTTGATGTTGCTATTTATCAGGGCGGTTATGGAAGCGGAAAGACTTGGTGCGGGTCTTTGCTCGGTTTATTACTTGCTTATAAATACCCCGGTTGCAGAGGGCTTGTAGGAGCTAAAGAGTATGAGCTCGTCCGTAAAACTACTCTTGTATCATATATGGAACATCTGGAGAACTTTGGATTCAAAGCAGGTAAAGACTATACTTATAACAAAGTTGATAAGATTATACGCTTTTCTAATGGTTCAGAAATTTTATTCTCCGCACTGGATGACCCTGAAAAGTTCAAGTCTTTAAACCTGCATTGGGCTGAGATAGAGGAAGCTTCTCAGATTAGTGATTCGTCGTTCAAACAGCTTTTAGGACGTTTAAGAAATACGCAGAGGGGTGATGATTGGGTTGATTTTCGTTATCGGTTATTCGGGCACACAAACCCGCAACCGGATAAAGGATGGATATGGGATAGGTTTGTAGAACACAAGCTTCCTAACTATAGGCTTATTCTTGCACCGACTACTAATAATATCTATCTTCCGGAACACTTTATTCAATCTATGAAGGACAGTTTTGATGAAGAATATTACAAAATCAATGTTTTGGGCGAGTTCGGTAATTATGCCAGCGGCCTCGTTGTGAAGAACTTCACGCAGGACAACATAAAAGAATTACATTATCAGCCTGATTTACCGTTGCATCTCACTTGGGATTTTAACGTTGACCCGATGAGTTGTATTTTAGCGCACAAGACTGATAAAAAGGTATTTTATTTTGACGAATTCGTGTTAGAAAATACTACAACACAAAGAACCATTGAAGCTATAATTGCAAAATATCCGAACCATAAAGGCGATATTATAATTAACGGCGATGCTTCTGGGGATAACAGGAGCACGCAATCAGAAGCGAGTAACTATATGATTATCAAAAATGCTCTCAAAAATCACGGATATAATAATGTCAAGTTTCGTTTACGTTCTTTTAACCCGCCGATTAAGAATCGTATTGCCGCATTCAATGCCATGGTTTGTAATGCCAATGGGGAGCGCAGATTATTTGTTGATAAGCGATGTCAGAAGTTTCTACAAAATATGTACAATCTTAAGTACAAAGTAGGTACGTCTGTTGTAGATGTGCCTACATACGCCCAAATTAAGAGCGATAACACGCTAAAGTTTCTTGAACACCCGTTTGACGCAGGCAGTTATCTTGTTGAGTATTATTTCCCGATAAAATTCACGTAAACGCCCGATTTGCAATCATCTACGATGTTTGTGGAGGTTTCAAATGGAGATAAAAACAGAAGTTATAAACGATAATAAGGAGCTTACGCAAGAGCAAAAAGATAAATTAGCAAAAAGAATTGCTGATAATTTTTCCAAGTGGGATGATGATAGGGCTTCTCAAATTGATATGGCACGCAGGATTATGGAAGAAACCTATCTGAATCAGCCTCCAAGAGTAATAGAAGACGAACGTATGGATTGGAAGTCGGATGTCAAGTTAAATGCTTTATATAACATTAAAAGAGCTAAAAAGTCTGTTATCTGGCGTGAAATGTGGTCTAATCCTTCACAGATGTTTGATGTACGCGGAACTAATCAGCAGACAGAAGAACAGGCGAAGATTCAAAAAGCTGCTATTGTGGATAGTCTTAACAAAATGGATATAGGCAAGCAATATGATAATGCTGTAGACAATTTATTTGATATCGGAGAAATGATATTTAAAACTGATTGGGAGCAGCGTAAAAAAGTTGTCAAACGCCAGAAGAAAGATGTTGGGTTTGTATTAATGAATGTGTTACGTAACATTACTGGCGCAGGGTATGTTACAGCTCCAATGCAAGATGTTGAAATCCCATATTATGAAAATGCCAGAGTTGAGAGTGTTTCACCATTTATGTTTGTTTTTGATGCACCAAAGTACAAGCTTAAAAATAAAGATAGTTGGGACAGTATTATTAAGATTTATAAGCGTTTTGATAGTTTAGATAATATTCAAAGCAATAAAGTATACAAGCTTACCGATGAACAAATACAGGAGCTTAAAGATACAGGCAAAGGCGACAAAGGAAGTGAAAACAAGGCAGTTATTGACTTGCGTGATGATGATGAGAATTGCGGAGAATTGTCTATTTTATTCGCCCACGGTGATTTTCGAATTGGTGGTAAGCTCTATAAGAACTACATTGCCGAAGTTGTTGCAGGGAAATACCTTGTACGATTTGAAGAAAATCCGATGTATATTAATCCGTTTATTTTATGTGCATTAGAGTTTGACCCAAAAACGAAACGAGGCATTTCTCCATTAAAAGCCGCTTTTGGAATGTGCACAGAAGAAGAAAGGCTTACAAATGTTGCTTTGGACGCACAGAAATTAACTGCTAATCCGCCTTGTTGGGTTGATGAAAGCTTACTTGATGAAAGCAATACAGAACCTGACGGCACCATACCGCTTGCTCCGGGGAAATATATCAAATACAAGAGCGGATTTGGAGGTGGTTTCCCGCAAGTAATGCAGTTCAGTTCAGGAGGAATCTCTGATTTATTAGGTCTATTGGGACAGAAAATCAGTGATATTTCCTCGGTATCTTCTGTTATGTATGGAAACATTGAGGATTCTAAGCGCACTGCTACAGAGTTGAGTCTTGCCGATAAGGGAAGCAATGCGCAAGCAGGTAAAGAACTCGATACTATTAATCAGGACTTTACTATCCCAATGATTAAGAATGTAGCCGAATTGCTTGCCATGTTTAAGGACGGAACGGACTTTGTCTATGCGCAGGAAAAAGGAAAGAATATTGAATATAAGATAACTAATAGTATCAGGCAGGCAGAGTATAACTATATTTATGAAGACAGGAATGCGTTACATGATAGGAAAGCTAAGGTACAAGAGCTTTATCAGATTTTCCAAGGTGCTGCACAATTTGAACCTACAGCATATATGGTTAATTGGAAAGAAGTGCTTATTACACTTGTCGAAACTGTTGGTTATGATAATGTCGATAAATTTTTTAATGATGAGACACCTTCGGAACAATTTGCACAAGATTTAAAGCAATTACCTGAGCAAATACAACAGCAATTAATACCAATATTTATGCAGCAGGCACAACAAGCTATGCAACAAATGCAACAACAGGAGCAGCAGGCACAAATGCAGGCTCAGGCACAAAATCAAGTGCAAAGGGATATGTACAGGCAACAAGTAAGGGATGAATTAGTAATGCAAAATATATCCGGCAATGAAACCATCTAAAAAAGGTATTATAAAATACCATAAGATAAAAATAGCAAAAAGCATTAATAAGCCTAGTTTCAAGTATTTCATAGGAGTAATTTAGCATAAATGGAGAAGAAAAGCAATCTTGCAGATTATTTGTTAGATAGTATTCGCAGCAAATATGACCAAAAACCGATAGGGCTATATTATAATTTGACTTTATTACCTGAATTAGAAGATTTTAATCGTGCTGATACTGTAAATATGTCCGATGAAGAAATGAACAAATTCAGACATGTAGCAGGTACTAAGCAAGTTATGAATGATTTAGGTGTTCCGCGTGGATTTGGATATGCGTTAGGCAAAGAAATATATGATTTTAAAAATGATGGTTGGAATGATACAAAAAATGACCTGAAAAACGATTTTAGAGCGTTAAAGCTGCATTTAAAAAATCCCGGTTTAAAAGATAGCCAACTTTATAACCATGTTTTTACAAATTACATAACTCCTTATAGATAATTGCCCGATTTGCAATCTGTCATTATGAAATTGTACTAAAACAAGCTTGTAGCAAGTGTTACGAGCTTAATTTGGAGCACGAAAATGGACAGAGATGACCTTGTTTTACTTAGAAATTATTTGCAACAAAGTGAAGGTAAATTACTGGTTAATTTCCTTTCAAACTACATTACCGAAAACGCTTGCAGGCAACGCGAAGCCAGTGAGATTAAAGGAATGTGTGAATTGTTACATCAAATAAAAACTATGCCGAATAAGGTCGCAAATTAAACAGGAGTAATTAATGGAAGAGACAGAAATTTCAACACCCGTAGAAGAAGTTATTGAGGACACCTCAGCAACAGTTGAGCCTGTAGAAACAGATACCTCAACAGCAGAGCCCGAAGAAGCTGTTGAAACGGCTGAAATTGAAGCTACAGAAGGAGGAGAAACACCTCCGGAACAAACTCTTTATGCAGGAAAATACAAATCGGTTGAAGAGTTAGAAAAGGGCTACAGTGAAGCGCAGAAGCTTATTAACAAGTCATCAGAGTATGAAAAAAAGTACAACGAGTTGTTGCAACAGCGTGAAACAGAAGCTCAAAAAGTACAGCAAGAGCAGTTAAAACAAGCTCAAATACGTGGATTTAACTCAGTAGAGCAGGCGCAGATTGCTGACGCGGTTCAAGTGGCAGAATTAGAGCATTTTGCAAATAATTTGAACCTTATTGACCCGCAGAATATTGAACAGGTTCGTGCATATCTGGCTGAATACTATAAAACCGCCCATCCTGCTTATTTAGATGAAGCGAAGAAGTATTTCCCAAGTAGCTTCTTGGAAAAAACAGCAATCGAAAAATCCAAATATGAAGCACAGCTTCTAAATCAGTATGAAACACAGCGAGCAGAAGAGCAGGACAAGGCTAGTAAAGAGCTTGCAGAGGTATTGAAAACTGAATATACGGAATTTCTTGCCGATATTAATGAAAACGAAGGTAAAGCGCAAGCTTTAAAGGCGTTTTGTGATGTTGGTTCGATTAATTCCAAAGAAGATATGCAGCTATTCACCCAAATTTATTCACAGATTGCTGAGTACGAAAGAGCACAGGCATTAAAAGAGTTGGAAGCAGAGAAAACCATTAAGGAAACAAAAGAAAAAGCCGTAATTGAATCAACCGGAAGCGGAGTCAAAGCGCAAGGAGAACTTAAAGAAGCTTATTCTGAGGCAGAAGTCTATAAAATGTCTCCTGCAAAATTTGATGAGCTCTATAGCAAGTACGGTGAAGAGTTTACAAAAAGAATCAAAGGTTAAAAAGGAGTTTTAAATGGCAACAGAGGTAACAGATACAATTATTAAGGGATTATATACAAATCCTGTATTCTCTCAATTGATGAGACGAAATCTAGACAAACAATCCGTATGGTATGATTTAGTAAATCACAAGTATGAAGATGCTTTAAAAAGTAAAGGCGACAGAGTAGTAATTTATCAAGCGGGAGACATTACTCTTAGGGATTATGTTAAGGGTGAAGATATGACCTTTGACGATCCGGAAGGCAATAAAATTGAAGTCGAATTGTCACAGCAAAAATACTTTGGTTTTTCTCTTGAAGATATTGATGTTAAGCAGTCTGAAATCAAAGGACTTGGCGAAAAATATATTGACAGAGCACAAACTACTATTACACTTGCGAAAGATAGCTTTATTGCTACAAAAATATGGGATGGTTTAAGCAGCGATAACCTGTTTGAAAGTGTTGCAATCACAAAAGATAATGTATACAATCTCCTAACCCGTCTAATGGCGCGTTTAAGTTGGGCGAGTGCTGTTAAGGCAAACGGAACAGGGTATGATGGCAAACGTCCTTGGCTTGTTGTAGACCCTGATGTTTTAGGGGTAATTTTACAAGCTCCTGAAACAACAAGCGCAACCGAATCAGGATTCAAAACAACACGAGAAGGTACTGTAGCAAGATTAGCAGGGTTTGATATTAAAGTATCAAATAATTCAGATGAGAAAGCAGATACAAGACGAATCATCGCAGGTACTACAGAAGGTTTTGCATACGTAGACCAGATTGCAAAAACCAAAGTCCAGCCTGCTGAAAAGCGTTTTGCGACAAACTACTCCGGTTTGTATCTATATGGTGGTGATGTTATTCAGGAAAAAGCACTTGCGGGTGTTCCTGTAACTTTACCTAGCTTGCAAACAGGAGCGTAAGGGATTATAGCAGGGGAGATTTTTCTCCTCTGCTTTTAAAAAGAAAGGATTACAATGACTAATAAAACAAAAACACAAAAGGTCACTATAAAACCTACGCAGGAAGAGCGTATTATGGGAGCACAAGATACTACAAAAACTGTTTTAATAGTTGATTATACTTCTCATAAGGTACGTTATCTTGTTGAAAATCTCGTAAAAAATAGAAAATATGAGCTTAATGGTTATGAAATCGGGGCTATTTTAGGTACAGACAATACAGCCCGACAACAATTACGAGAAGGTGCAAAAGAGGTTGTCTTAAAAGATTCTAAGGGAAAAGATACTTACAAAATTGAGGTAATTGGCTAATGACTGTTACTGCACAAAGGTTATTAACAGAGTTGGGGCGGAGAGCTTGGAGCGGATTCAATGCGGATGACATGGATTTTGACAGTGAAGACAGTCTCCAAGCTCAAACCGAGCTTAATTTTGCTTTGAGATATTTGATAAATCTTGAAGATTTTCCGTTTAAAGCAAAAGAACACCCCATCGAAACTGACAACGGTGTAGAGTTTTATACAAAACATGATGGTCAAATTACAAATATTTATAATGTTGATACATTAGAGTCTTTGCAGTTCATAGGTGATTCTACTGACTATGACAAAGAAGCATACGGAGAACCTACACATTTTTGGATTAATTACAACAATCCTAAGCAGCAAATAAGGTTATACCCTATACCAAACGAGATTTATAACTACAATGCCGTTTACAATCAATATATGCCTATTATTGATAAAGGCAAGAAAGTTAAAAAATTTGAGTTTGAAAATGCAGACGACTTTATCAATATGCCTGAAAACCTAGAATTTTTGTTTATGGATTGTGTTGTATTAAGAACAATGATAACAAACAACAAAGACGATCAGGACGAAAACTATCAGCCAATGATAAAAGAGTTTGAGGAAGCTTGGAAAGTTTTCAAAAGAGCATGCAAGCCTGTAAGAGTAGAAAATAGAGTTTTAGGATTATAAAAATGGCGTACTTAATAGAACCCTTAATATACGAAAAGTTTCGAGGTATCAGAGAATATAACGGTGTTAACGCAGGCGGAGAAATCTCCGCTATTGCTTGTAATAATGTTGAACTGGTTCAAACCGAAATAGGTGCTAACACTGGTATCAAGAGTATGAACGGTAACATAACAGCATATAATATTCCCGTGGGTTATTCAATTAAAGGTATTTTTGCAAGTCAGCAGGATGATAGGGTCTACAAGCTTATTTATGCCGAAGGAGCACCGGAAACACCAGAGAGTGAAGAACAAGAAAAAAAAGGCGTATTATTCTATATAAATCTTGCAGACCAACCGGAAATAATTATTGATAATCTCACTCCTACGGGGCAGTGTAACGGGTTAACAATGTCTTCATCTGCATTTGATGTTTTTGTATTCACAAATGGAGTTGAAGCAAAAACCGTTTGTTTTACACTTGATGAAGCTTATAAAAACTCTATCCAAAACTACAATCCTGTTGATATTGGTGTTGGATATGTCGCAGATATTGTTGCTGAGGATTATTTGGGGCGTAAAGTTAAGTGGTTATCTATGACTGAATGGAATGGATTTCTGGTTGTTGCTTCTGAATATGGCGTACATGCCTCACATCAGAATGATATCTATCTTTGGAACGAAAATCCGCAAGATTTAGCAGATGCATGGTATATTGATTTTTCAAAGAAAATAACTGCTGTTTTCGCCTTTACAGGCGGATTATATATCTTCACTGATACAGATTGTACATTATTGAATACTACACCGAATGATACTACAAACTCTGTAATGAAAACTTCGGCAGGTATCGGGTGTTATTCTTATCAATCAATAGTTAAGCACGATTTGTATCTATTTTTCTATGACAATAACCAGAAAAATATCTATTACCTTTCCGCGACTGATACCACAGGGCAAATTAAACCTGCGGGCCCAGTTGCTAAAGAAATTCAGTCCTATTTTTCAGATATTAAGTCATTTAAAATGTATTCTTGTATCTATAACACCAGAAACGAAATTTGGTGCCTAATAGATAAAAATATATTGATTTACGACTATGCTCAAAATGAATGGGTTACACGACAAGAACAAGATTTGAACTCACTAGCACTAATTGAAAATACAATTTTTTCAGGAGGAACAAATAACAATGTATATGTTGAATCCGAAAATATAGATTATTCAGGTCAGTTTTTCCCTAGTGTCTATAAGACAACCTATATTAATGCAGGGTCTAATTCGAATTTAAAGAAGCAGAAGACACCGTTACTTATAACCCTTAATACCGATTATGTCAATGATTTTTGGGTTCAATTGACTATTAATAACAAAGCAAAAAACCCGAAACGTGTCAAAGTTTATCAAAGCAGGCAGGGCGTTTATGGGCCTGAGGACGACAATGTAGAACCGTTACCCATTAACATATTCGGGATTGCAAGATATTCTGAGGAGAAGACATATCAAAAGACCGTAGTAGAAATATCCACTCCTCAAACCTGGTATACTTTAGGTGTCAAGATATTTACCGATACTATGGGGCAAGGATTTTATATCCAGTCTATGGAGTTGAAGAATATTAAGATGAAGACAAAGACTAAAGGGCGCTAGGGGTAAATAACTAAAATGTTTCGTATTGACCCCAACCTAAAAATCCAATACAAAACCAATAGGCGCAGTCAAAAACAAACCAAATTAAAAACAAAATTAATAAAATTTTCAAAACTTTCCAAATTTTTTTAAGCATAGGAGCATAATACAACAAATATGACAAAAAACCAACTTTTTAACTATTTAACAGGGCAAATAAATCAAACTCCGGAGGCAAGATACTATAATTATAACTTAAATCCCCGATTAGCTGATTTTAATCGTGCCGATACTGTAAATATGTCCGATGAAGAAATGAATAAATTTAGACATGTAGCAGGTACTAAGCAAGTTATGAATGATTGGGGTGCTTTTAATGGTATTCGAGCTGTATTAGGTAAAGAAGTAAGAGATTTAATGACGGGCGGTGATAGCAAAAAAGACACTCTATATGACTTAGTGAATGACGCGAGAGGAGTAAAATTATATTTCAAACAACCTGATTTGGATGAAACATCTTTATACAATCATGTTTTTAATAATTACATTAAACCATACAGGATATCAAAATGATTATAGACCGTTGCAGAAATACAGAAGAATTGAAAAAGCTTTATGAGAGCCGTCCTATGCCCTCACAATACGATTTTGAATGGTTGGTTAACAATCCTAACCTATTTTGCTTTTATGATGAAGCAGAGGGTTTCCTGAGGGGATTTATAACAGTTCAGGTTGAAGACGGAGAATTAACTTTATCGGGAACAAGTATCAGGGGAAATTTTCAAGATAATATTGATGCAATAAATAAAGTTTGCGAAGCATTCAAACAGGATATCTATGCTTATACACCATTGAAGCACGCAGGATTAGTTTTGAAAAAAGCCGGATTTAAAAAGATTGATAATGATAGGTATATAAGGAGATTTGAACATGGGAAAATCTAAAAAAGCACCGGGTTATGCAACAACATCATACGATACAGGCGGATTATTCGGAAAATCTACAACATCAAGCAAAGGAACAACCTATAATCCGACAGACTATATAACGACGGCAGGTAATACCGCTTGGAGCGGATTAAATAACACTCTCGCAAGCTTGGGAAGTAATGATTATTCAAATGATCCGAATTTCCAAGTTTATCAGAATAATTTGAATAGGCAGATGTCACAAAATTATGATGCAAATGTTTTATCAGCTCTCGCTAACAGAGGGCTTATGCGTTCAAGTGGGTTACAGGCTGCTACAAATGCATTCGGTGATACTTTAGCAAACCAAACAGCGAATTTATATGATAGTTATTATAACAGAATGAGTAACAATTTAAGTAATTACCAGAACACACTGAATAATTTGTATAACTATATTACAGGAGTGAATCAAGGTTCGCAGCAAAATTCGCAAAACGTAAGTAATTATAATATGGCTCAATACCAAGCTCAACAAGCTAATAAAAATAATTTATTTAGCAATTTGGCTAATGTTGCAGGAACTGTAGCAGGAGCAGCCGCGGGCGGTCCTATAGGGGCAGCAGCCCAATAATTATAAAATGAGGTAAAAATGGCTAACTTATTTGATTTATTAAAAGGAACTGGGAACTCTATTAAAAACGCGGGGAATACATTATATAACCGTATCATTCAACGTAATGACGATACAATAACACCCCAAATAGCACCATTACAAATGACAGAAGATGGGCGCAAAGATAATGCTGCAAGTCTTGCGCTTAAAAATAAGACAACTCCTTTGACTTTCGGGGAGCGAATGCTAGGACGAACTATGGAAGAAGATTTCCAGACCATTGACCCTAAAACAGGTGAAACAAAGATGGAAACACTTGTGAACTATCGCCCCGGATTATTAAATGATATAGCAGGTGGTTATAAAGAAAACCGTTTTACTCCTGCAAGTTTAAATAATTTTGGACAAAATGCTCTTGAAGGAGGCAGAGGGAAAGGTTTTGGCTACAGACTCGGAGAGGGGTTAGGCTCTTTAGCTAGATTTGGTGAGAGCCCCCTAGGTCGTAGTTTATTGGTCGGTGGCATTATTGGTGCAAGTGGTGGAAGCGGATTAGAAGCACTCGCTTACGGTGGTACTGCGGGTATGTTAAATCAAGCTAACAGAAGTGCAGATAGAATTTACAGAGATGATTTAATTCAGTCACAGCAAAATGCATTGAAGAATTCGCCAGAGTTTGCAAAGTTGGGAGAAACCGAGGAAGGACAAACAGAGCAGCAAAGACAGTTGCAGAATATTGCTGATAATATTTATGCGCAAAAAGGATATATTAATAAAGATATCTATTCCAACTTGATTAGAACACAGCAGTTGAGAGATGATGCGGATTGGAAGAGGTTGTATTTTGACGCGCAACAAGCTAATTTAAAAGAACAACAAGAATGGAGAAAGCAACAAGCGCAAATGCAAAGGCAAGAAGCCGCAGCTAATAGGGCTGTCCAGATGAGAGGGCAGGACTTGAATTATGAACTTGGCAGGGAAAGATTAGAAAATCAAGGGCAATATGGATTGAGTAAAGCAGACCAAAAAATTATTAATGAAAACAACCAGACTTTAGCAGATATTAATGCAGGTTTACAACTTATTGAAGAAAATCCGAACGCATATTCTTGGATAAAAGGTAAATTAGGGGCAGATATAACAAACAGGCTTGACCCTAAAGGAATTAAAGCAAGAACGGCAATTGATAATATTACAGCGGTATATAGAAAATGGCTAACCGGTGCTCAAATGTCAGATGCAGAAAGAAAAGCTTATGAACGTTTCTTACCTGCGCCTACAGATAATTACCAAACAGTAAAAGCAAAGCTTGAAGGTATGCGTGATAGTATTCAAAGAAAAAATGATGTTATATCAAACAACTATGGCAATAACATTGGTTTAAGCAGTAATAACGACCCATTAGGCATTTTGTAATTGAGGTTTAAAATGGATTATAATGAGTTTTCAGAAAAAATTAAAGCTAAATATCCACAGTACAAGGATATGGATAATAGAGAGCTTGCTCAACGCATGGTCGCTAAGTATCCGCAATATAACGATGTAACCTTTGATGACACGGTTGCAACAAAGTCCAAGCAGGGTCTACATTGGCTTAGTCAAGATGAAATAAAAGCAAATGCTCAAAGAAATCTTGACGACCGTGCACATTATGAATCTGAACATCCTGTTTTGTCAAGATTGCAAAAGGATTTCGACCCAAGTTATAGAGCTCAACAAAGCCGTTGGGAAAAACAAGCAGAATACGGAAGAAAAGCACCATTAAAAGAAGAACTTAAGGATTTTGGCGCAGGTTTAGCTTCACCGTTTATTCCCGCAGCAAATATTGTAACATCTATAGCAACAGGTGGGATTGGCGGAACTGCTAAAGGATTCTTGCCGTCTCTGGGTAGAGGAGCTGCTCAAGGTGCAATCCAAGGTGCTGTATCAGAAGGTTTAAATGAACTGGGAGATAACGGGTTAAGTACTAATATCTTGACAAAAACTGCAACAGGCGGAATCGGCGGAGGACTCGGAGGAGGAACGTTGCAAGGTGGCGGTTATGCGTTAGGACAATTAGGAAATTTAGCAAGTAAGCCTCTAAAGTATATAGGGGGGAAAGTTGTACAAGGAATTACAGACTTAAAGCCAGAAACATTAGCACAATTAGTAAAGCCTAACTCCCAGGCACTAGATTTAACCGAGGAAGGTGCCCAAAATCTTTTGATGAATACTACTGAACGTATACAAAAAGATTATGCTTCATTGATGGATGCAGCAGGACGGAAAGTCCAAGAAGCTGCTTTAAGATTACCAGAAGACAGAGGAGTTTTTGCTTCTTCTTTAAAAAATAGTCTTGACGATATTTATGCAGGTTATTCAACAAGTGGGAATAAGACTTTGAATGTAGCCTATAACAAAGCAGGAAATATTTATGACAATATTAACAATTTGGTTGATAATGCTTCTAATATTCCTGATATTGGTACTATTAGTGCACCTAAATTGAATGACATTATGAATAATATTAAATCTTATAATATTAAGTGGGACGACCCGAATGCGCAGTTAACAAACGGGATTCTGAAACAGATTTATGGCGATTATGCAAGAAGATTAGGGAATTTATCTCCAGAGTTGAGAAAAGCAAATAAAACTTATTCTCAATTAGCTAATTTTGAAGATAATGAAGGAGTAAGACGAATTTTACAGCCCGCAAAAACAGGCGATTTAGATATTCCATCAAGCGCACTGAGGAATTATAATTCGACAGTTACAAAAGGGAATACAAGCCGTAACATACAAGATTTAGAAAATATTCTGGTTGAGAACGGAAAACAACCATTTTTAAATGATGTTGATGATGTGAATGCTGCAATGGATTTATTAACCAGTGTAAAAAACGGACGAAACTTTTTGGGTGCGACAACATTGGCTAAAGGTCTTGCTACTCCTGCACTGAAAGCAGTAAGAGAGCTGAATCGCTCCGGGTTACCTGAGATTTATGCGAGAATGCAGCAACAAGTACCAGAGAGTGTAAGGCGGTTGTTGACTCCATTGGCAGTTAGAGGAGCTAATCAGATGTTGTATGGTGGAGTGAGTAATTATGAGTAAAAAGAGGGCTAAGCCCTCTTTTTATCGTCTAAAACCGCAAAATATATCTTATTGGTGTGTTGATTATATCTAAATAATGTTTATAAAATTCCCTTCTAAAAGTATAGTCATCCACTATTTTAGTTACTGCGTTAGCTGTACCGACATCCAAGAAACGGTAGTCTGTTTTCGCTCGCAAAGGTTCTTGGTGTATTAAAACTTCTTCTGTATTAAAGTTAATACTAAGAGTAAACAACATTAATCCCGTTTCTCTTTTAGCTTCAAGTTTGTTTTTATTAAAAGAGGTAATAAAATATTCAGATGTACTAGGGATATACGCACCTAATAATTCTTGAACATTATATTCTATACAATTTCCTTTTTGAAAATTACACTCTATACGAGTTATATAAGGGCGTGAGAATGTTTCTCCTTTTGTAAAGGATTTTGTTAAGTAATTGCCTTCAACAATTATAGAATTATCGAAGACTTTAAAATAGAATGGCACAGTTAATATTCTATATTTCAGATAATTTTCTTCACGGCCTAATTCAACTATCAAAATAATAAAAAGTAATAACATAATTCCAAAAAACTTTTTAATATTTGTTTTTTTATTTCGTCTTTTGTGCTTCCAGAGCTTAAAGCGCAGCTTTAAGACCCGCCAAAAACTACGTTTTTTCTTTGGTCTATATTTGTTGATATCAAATGCCATATTTTTTACCAAGTTTTTATTCTATGTGGATTATAATTATTGCCATACATACTTCCGTTATAAACAGGAGTTGTAGAGGTAGGTACATATTGTCCTCGAGAATTATAGCCATAATTAATTTGAGTATTCCCAACAGATGTTGGAACATAGTTCCCTTGTGCATTATAACCATAGTTTATTCTTTGATTCCCTACTGATATCGGTACATACTGACCCTGCGAATTATAACCATAATTAATATTGTCTGCAAACACAGGAATAGCTAACAATAATGAAGCCAATAAACACACAAACTTTTGCATACATCCGCCTTTCTTTGCAAGAAGTATAGCATGTTTTGCAGGATTGTGCAAATGTCTCCTAACTTTTTTAGGATTGACAAAATAATTTATTTTATAGCAAATGTAAAAATTACGCGTGGGTAAATTTTTTCACGGTTTTTGGAGGTTGACATAATGCCCGTTTTGTGAATAGTTATCATAACAATATACATTTACCAGACAAAAAGAGAATATGCCTATGCAATTTAGACAGATTTTGAGAACCTTAGGGAAGACCCCTAAGGGCAAGGTTAAGTTACGCGAAATTTTGTACAAGAACCGTCACAGGATGACTACGAGAGAGTTTAATATACTGGAATTTACCTATCTTAACCGGTTATCTACCTTTGATGTATCGGAGAAAATAGGGGTTTCAAGTAGTCATTATCATAATGTTTTAAATGCTGCTCTTTCTAAGTTAGAAGCATTCATTGACAATATGACAATGAGGGAAATTGTAGAAATCCTTTGAAACTCTAGAGGAATACCTAAAAACTCTAGAGGATTTTTTGAAAAACAACTTTATACTAAGAGTATGGAGGTTATCAGATGTTTAACTATAATCTTTACAATTATAACAATATTTTTGTTGATAGTATTAAGGAGGCAGAAGCCGCACCTATTGACTTTAGCGGAAATCCTGTATTTTACCTCAACAAAAAAGAAAACGAAGTCTACTTGAAGCAGTTTAATATGCAAACCGGAAAAACCTTTTTTGGTAAATACGTCTTTGCTCCAATTGTACCTCAAGAAGAACCGCAAAAGGTTGACAATGAAATTATGGAAACCTTAAAAAGACTTGAAGATAAATGCAATTATTTATACGAAAGAATCGAAGACAAAGAAGTAAGAACAAAAAAAGAAAAGGCGGTAAAAGATGTTGAATAATATACTACACAATATTGTTATGCAAAAATTAGGCCCTGATGCACGTTCACAATTTGAAAGTTTCCAACGTATGGCGGTGCAAAGCGGAAACCCAGAACAATATATGATGCAGCAATTAGGCAATAATCCTGTATTTCAAAAAGTTATGAATATTAGACAAAACAAAACCCCTGAAGAATTTAACAATTATCTAGGTAATTTATATAGTTCTCTAAACAACCAAAACATGGCTTAGAGAAAGAAAAACCGCTTAAAAGCGTGATGTACCACTTAGACCTATAGGTCGCGGGTGTGATTGATAGTTACACAGTTAAAACATGGAAAGAGGTACATTATGGAAAACTTATCAGCAGCTGACATTGCAGCAGTTACAAGACCAAGCTACGGAATGGGTGGCGGTTACGGTATGGGCGGATTTGGCGGTGATTGGCTCGCTATCCTTGTTCTTTTCGCTTTATTTGGCGGTTGGGGCGGAGGCTTCGGCGGTGGATTTGGCGGAGGCGGCGCAAGTATCGGTATGCAAAACGGTTTTGACACCCAAACTCTATTAAGAGGTCAAGAAGGTATCAAAAACGGTTTATGCGATGGATTCTATGCAATGAATACAAGCAACTTGCAAGCTCAAAACCAATTACAACGCGATTTATGCTCTGGATTTGCAGCGATTAACGCAGGAATAGCAGAAAACCGCTACAGCGCTAAGGATTGTTGCTGCGAAACACAGCGTTTAATTGAAGGTGTTAAATATGCTAATCAGCAAAACACTTGCGATATCGTAAACGCTATTCACGCAGAAGGTAATGCAACAAGAGATTTGATTACTCAAAACAAAATCGAAGCTATGCAAACTAAGATTACAGAGCTTACAGCTCTTGCACAGTCTAAAGACTTGGCAATCTCTCAAGCTAATCAAAATGCATACTTGATTAACAAGTTGCAACCTTGCCCAATCCCTGCATATATTACCTGCAACCCTAATCAAGCAGTGAATACATGCGGATGCAACGGTTATAGCCAATTCGCGTAGAAAGTTTAAAGGGTGGGTACAAATTGTACCCTACCCTTTTCGTAAGACAAAACAGAGGTGATAATATGTGCAATACTTGTAGAATAAACCATAGAATTGAAACAGTTACAGCAACAGCGGCAAACGTAGTGTTAACCGTTTCAAATGACACTAATATAAGCTCACTAGAACCGTTTAACCTTATTGCAGGATGTCAGCCTATCAGCACAGCTGTAACAGGCGCGCCGCTCCCTGTACAAGTTACTGTAAACGGTACGGCAGTAGCTTTATTGAATAGGTTCGCATTGCAAATTTTAAGCAACAGAGTACCAAGAAGAGCACAGGGTACTTACGTTGTACCTGCAACAGGTGCTCCTTATGTAATACTACACACAACGCCTTGCAATAGAGCTAATGCGTAGGAGGTTAAAATGGATAAAATATCAGAAAAAATAGAATATTTGATGGAAAAATGTCCTGAAAAGGTAGTTGAGTTCGCCAGACACATGTACAAACATGACCCAGAAGCAGTAGAGCGTATGCTTGAAACTTTTGAAGATGATGGACATTTAACAAATAAACGTAAATATGATGAGCTTATACAAAAAGTTAAATGGACAAATGGTAACGGCAAAGGTGAACGTTGGAATTTTGAAGATGTCAAAAAAGCTTCAAAAATTGATTTTGCCAATGTTGATTATACAGAGTTTGATTTTGCCTATCTTGTGAACATGCTTTATGCAAAATGTTGTAAAGAATTTACAGATATGAGTTTTTACATCAAATTAGCCAAATGTCTGCTCGAAGATAAAGACGAAGAAACAAAAGTTTACAGAGGTGCTTATTCTAACAATAAAAAGCATAGTCAACGTGGTGCACAGAATTATTATAACGAAAACCGTAGTTATAATGAAAATCGCGGATATGATGATTATGACGATTACAACGAAGAAAATCGCCGTAGAAGAAGATATAGAAGTGAGCGGATGGATGATTACGAAAACAGAAGCTATAACGAAGATAACAGATATTCCGATAGACGCTCATATAATGAATACCAGGATAGAGGCGGATTTTTCCGACAAAATTAGAAAGAGCATACTCCATATTCATAATGACCCTAATATTAGGGTCATTTTTATTAAAATTGCCCGATTCCCAAATAGTTAAACTGAAAAAAAGAGGAGTAATAAATGGCAGATTATTTGAAAAATTTTGCGGAGAATGAAGTAATTAAGGCTTCTGATACTAATAGCAATAACCAATATTTATTAGACAGAATCAATAATAATTATACCTTATTAAAAACATGGTTAGATGGTGAAACAGGGCGTATAAACTCTAATATTCAATCAGGTGATGCAACTCTTCAAGCTGCCTTAGACAAACTTGAAGAAAGTATAAATGAACGATTTAACAGCAGAATATTTACAGAAAAAACACTTGCAGTTAAGGTCGGAACTATAGACTTGTCTACTTATCTTCCAGAAGATAATCAACAATATTTGGTATTTATCAATGCAAAAAGACAATCTAATAGTGGCACATTGACAGCAAAAACCGATGTTATGACTGTTGCCCGTACATTATACCAAATGGATAGCGACTATGGTAGAACATCAGCCGCGGCAATACTTGCGACTGTACCAGTCGGGAGCGGTCGTGAATTGGTTTTATCTGGTGTAGCTGATTGGATAAACCTTTGTGGTTATATAAAAATTTAAGATTTGAGGGGTTATAATGGCTTTTTTAATGGATGAAAATTGTAATATTACAATGATTCAGGGAGATAGCGGGCAAATAGTTGTAAATAATTTACCTGTGGACAAAGATTATATTGTTTATTTTGCTATACAAGACTCCGAAAGAAACCCTATTGGAGAAGAGGTAAGTGTCGAAGCGAGGAGAAAGAGTTCTGTAACGATTGAATTAGTTGGAGCATTAACGGACTTATTAGTTGTTCCCGAAGAGAGTAAAAAAACAACTTATTATTACGGGATTAAAATCTGCTCTTTAGAAAAAAACACAGAAGAAACCCTCGTATTAGGAAATGGCGGTATTGGAACTGTTAACACGATGACAGTTTATCCTAGAAAAGTAAGGGGTATTGAATAATGGCTGAAAATTCTGTTGATATTTCTGTCAGCGTACCTTCTAGTGGGCATTCAATAAATGTTTTTGTCCCGGGTTCAACGGGAGAAGTTACAGCACGTGATAATCTAGCCCAAACTTATGCTGAATGGGCACGACTCTGGGCTATTAAAATAGGAGATAAGGTCAATGGTGACGATTATTCTTCTAAGTATTATGCTCAGCAAGCCAGATATTCTTCTGAAAGTGCAAAATTAAGCGAAAATAGCTGCGAAGCATATATTATTATGTTGCAAAACAACTATAATATATATTCAGAAGCAATAGAACATTTATACAATGAATTTACATTGGAAGTTGAATCAAGCCTTCAAAGTGCTAAAGATTGGGCGACCAAGACTAATGGTACAGTAGATGGCGAAGATTATTCTTCTAAGCATTATGCAATGATTTCGCAAGATAAAGCAGAAGAATGTAAAAATGTAGTTGTTGAAGTAGAAGGGGTTAAAACAACTATTCTGCAAGAATTGGCAGACGGAGTAAATTCTGCTTTATCTGAGGTTGAAAGTGCAACACAAGAAGCAATTACTACCGTAGAAACGACTAGTACGAATGCTGTAAATACAGTTCAAAGTGCAGGCAATACCGTAATTAACAAAATAATGAATTTAGGCATAACAGGTTTAGAAGTTAGTTTCAGGGAAGAAGATAAAACTCTTGTATTTTCTGATTTAAACTATGAAGCAATCGCAAATGCTTTAGATTCTGTTAATGGAGAGGTGATTTAATGGGAACGCTTTCTAAAAAGGTGGAATATCTTCTTGAAACAAAGAAAGTTATAAAAGATGCGCTTAATCGTAAAGGTGCGAGAATTGTAGAAAGTGACAGTTTCCGGAGTTATGGTAAAGTTATTGACGAACTGGATATAAATCCACCTGTTAATAATCAGAATTTAACTGTTACTGAGAACGGTGTGTATAGTGCTGAGAGTGGTTATACAGGACTTGCAGAGGTGACTGTAGCAGTACCGGAAAAAGAGTTTAAAACACAGGAGAAGACTGCTAATGAAAACGGAGAAGTGTTACCGGATGAGGGTTACGACGGATTAAGCAAAGTTATAGTTAATGTGCCTCAAGAAAGCAGTGGAAGTAGTAGCGGTAGCTATGATGAGTGTATTCCGTTGGAAATTAAGGATGGTGTATTACAGAGACCTACAGAACCGTTTACATGGAGTAGTAGTGCGACAAGAATTGAAGAACTGACATTACAAAACGTGTTCCAGAGCTACGCCAACTTAACTTCGGTAAATTTAAGCAAAGTTACTAGTATTGCCTTGTGCGGAATGGATGGGGCATTCTTTATGTGCAAGAACTTAACTTCGGTAAATTTAAGCCATCTTGTTAGCATAGAAGATAATGGATTAAGCAGCGTATGTGCATTTTGTTCCAAATTAACTTCTGTAGATTTAAGCAACCTGACTAGCGTTGGCCCTTCGGGAATGATTAACGCGTTTATGGGTTGTGAAAATTTGGAAACAATAGAGTTTAACAATCTTAGCAGTATCAGCGATGACGGAATGTTACAAGCCTTTTACGATTGTACAAGTTTAAAAAATGTATCATTTCCATCTTTAAAATCAACTTCTTTTACTGGGAGTTTTCAGGGTGAATTCAATATGATGCTAAGAAAAGTTCCAGATTGTACTGTGCACTTCCCAAGCAACCTAGAAAGCGTAATCGGTGAATGGTCAGATGTTACATCAGGTTTTGGTGGCATTAATACAACAGTGTTATTCGACCTGCCCGCTACAGAATAGGAGATAATTATGGAAACAAGAACAACATATATAGGAATTTTGGACGGTAAACGCGGATTCTTCTGCGGATTTAAACCTGATGGATTAATGGTAGAAGAAGAACGTGAAGTCTTATATCCGGATGAAGGTTATAGACTTAAGCACAAAGAAACAGAAGAGACAAGCGCCTGTGTATGGTTAAGATATGGTGATAAGGCAGAAAACTACGAAGAGGTAAAAGTAAATGAAGGTTAATAAAATAGAATTGCCAAACGGTGAAAAGTTAGAAGTCGGCGGCGGCACCTCCCTCCCTTTATTCACACCTGTCCTCCAAGACCATATCCTGAGCTTTGAAGAGTCAAAAGGTTACGCTCTGCAAGCTTCGTATGTTTATAAACAATCCACACCAGAGCGTTACGGCTATCCTGATTTTTATAACAGGTGTTTAGAGGAGTACAAAAATTCTTCAACAGAAATATTAAAATTCGCAACAATATCGCAACCTGTATTTACTTCTAACACTACAGACGGGATTACAATTTCAGACAGCAGAGGCAATACTACTGTTTTGCAAGCGATTATGAATGGAACGAATAACTCAAATCAAATCGGGTTATGGTCAACTTACTGGGTGAATATAGATTATAACAAACCTACGTCATTACAGAGTTATCAAATTCAAGCAGATAGTAATAGTAAGCCTGAGTATCCATCTGCTTGGACATTGCAAGGTTCTAACGACGGTGTAAACTTTAATGTTTTAGATGCGCAAAGTGAAGTGACATTTACTCTGGGTGAATTAAAAACCTTCGATATTACAACTCAGAATGAAATATATAAACAGTATCGTATTGTTTTTACAGCAGGTGTAGAAAGCTCTTCCCAAGGAGAACTTAAAAAAATAACATTTAATGCAGTTAACGCATTGCCTATAAAAAAGAATACAAACGGACATTTATTCTATGATATTTCAGACAAAGCAGATATAGACGATATATTCCAGAATTACGGTATTGCGTGGTTCTATGGAATTGACGAAGAGAATGAACGAGTATTCTTGCCAAGAGGGAATGTAAGCTATAGTGTTAATCAAGATTCTGTTCCTGTTGGCGGGAACGGCAAAACATTAGGTTTTAGCGATGGTAATGGGAATTACGGTATGTCTTTGACCGCTAACACCGAAAATCATTGTATTCTACATACTCAGGATTTTAACCAGAGTTTGCCAAGCAAAAATACTACAGGTTATGCAAGCGGCACTCCCGCGGGAAGTGCAAGAATTGGTATAACTACCAAGCTTGAACTATCTGGGCTTATTGCGGATGTTTCTTCTTTATCAACTTTTGACAATATAAAATATCTTTATTTTGTAGTCGGTAATACCGAAGAAGAAAAAGCATTAACCGAAGTAACAGAAGTTACAACAAGTGAGAATGATACAATTCCATTATTCACAGGTCAATATTTTGACTTCAAACCGAACAATGTATCTTGGCTTAAAGCGGGCGAACAAGCTAACAGCGGGGGAGTGTATGCCTCTTGCTACAATGAGCTTGTTAACGAGCTTACGAATCCTAAATACGGATTGAAGGTTATTGAAGAAACCGAAATGATTGCAGGGGTTGATTATTCGGAATACTGGATAATTAATCAGGACGGGATGTATTTTGTTACTCCGACAAAATTGTCCTATGGAATGCTAAATTCTACAATAACTACTGTACCTGTTATTGGTAATGGTATTACTCTTGGGTTAACTAATGGTAGCCAAACTTGTGGTTTACGTGCGTTGAACAATTATTTTACACCAATGAAAGGCATTTATGGTGCTTCTGTAGGTACTTCTACAAGTGGTAATAGTGATACTACTAATGGGGTATCTTATGGAGTTACAACTGACACATTAAAATCAGGTCTTATTGCTGATTTATCGAGCGCTAAAGATACTACAGCTCAACTATACTTCAAAGTGGCAAATGCAGTTCAAAACATTGAATTATTGGATGCGGGTGAAGTTTTAGAAGCTTTAGCAGATAAACAAGATAAATGCATTCATATAACTGAGACTTATGCCAACGGCACCTCAGGCTACCGTATCTGGTCAGACGGGTATTGCGAGCAGTGGGGTATAGTTGATTTTTCAACTACTTATCCTGTTGTATTACTTAAGCCTTATGCAGATAGTAATTATATTGCTTTGGCTCAAAATATAGCAACTACGACTAATACAACAATATCATCTTGTAAATTAAATAACAAAACGCGAAACGGCTTCACTTTTATTAAAAATGTTTCAAGTGACTTTGCTTTTAGTTGGAAAACAAGTGGCTACTTAGCAGAAGGAGAGTATTAATGAGCTATAAATTACAAAAACCATATACAGAGAAACAAAGACTTGATTTTATTGTGGAATATAACCACAAAAAGGGGCTCAGAATATCGGAGAATTCGAAGGCTATCTATGCGCTTGAGCCGTGGGAAAAGCTCGAAGGTGACAGAGTAGTCGACAACCGCGAAGATTACGAAGCTGAGCAGGCTGAAAAAGAACGCGAGCGAATCGGTAAACTCACGATGACAAAGCGTGTATTCGCCTTAATTCTGGCAGAATACGGGGTTACATATAACGTGTTGAAACAGGTTGTTGAATCTAACGAGCGGGCAAGTCTAGAGTGGGATTTGTGCATTGAGTTGGAGCGTTCTAATCCGTTATTAGACCTTATGGCGGGTCAAGAGCCGTTCAACCTTACTCCTGAGGATTTGGACAACATGTTTAAATACGCGAACGGAGAGTTGGAGGAACTACCGCAAAGGGTAGACAAGGAGGTAAAGGATGAGCTACTGGACGAGTACGAAGAAGAGTTTGAAATGGCTCTTGAAGAAGATATTTAGTAAATGTAATCGCTAATCCGCAGGATTAGTTCAAATGGTGGGGAGCAAGCCTCTTAACAATGCTCAAAGAGCTCCTCCTGTTTGCGGAGAAAGGAGTTAGAATGCTTGAATGGTATAAAGACAAAAGTTTAGGGATATTCTTTTCTGATGTCCCGCATGTGTGTGTAAGGTATATTTTGCCAACTCATACTGATGAAGAAAAGAAGTCTATTAAAAAATATCCTTTTATTTGCAAGACAGAGCTTAAAGTAATATTATTTGACTACGAAAAGAGTAAAAGCTATAACTTCACGATACCAAAAGGATATTGTTATGACGGCGCTTCTATTCCTCGTTTGTTCTGGCGTGTTGTGGGTTCTCCGACTGATAACAAGTTCTTGATTGCTGCTCTAATACACGATGTACTTTGTGAAAACCATAATTATGTTAACTATGATAGAGCCTTCTCGACTAACATATTTAACGCGTTATTAACTGTTAGTGATGTAAATTGTTGTCAAAGGTTCTTAATGAAGAACAGTGTCGCTTGTTTTCAAACAATTTTTTGTAGGTGGAAAAAGCCGGTTCAAGAGATAAGGTAAAATAAGAGTATGGATAAAGTTAAAACAGCGATGTGGGTTCTTGGCATATTATTAGCAATTGCGTTCTGGTTCTTTACCATTGACGGAATACCTAAAAGAGTCGAAAAGTTAGAAACAGATATTGAGATCATCAAAACTCAGGTTAATAAAAACGATACCAAGATTGATATTATGCTTGAAGATATTAAGTTTATAAAGCAATTAGAAATGCAGAAACATGGTTAGGGGTGTGAATGAAGCTCAACTTTACTATAAGCGAACTTTTAAAATCAGATGTAGCAAATAGAGCCGGTATCAAAAATATACCTGCTGATATAAAAACATTAGATAACCTTATGGAATTAATTGTAAGCTGTCTACAGCCCATTAGAAACTACATTGGTAAACCGATGGTTATTAACTCAGGTTTCCGTACTCCTGTGCTTAACAATATGGTTGGTGGTGTTGCTAACTCTCAACATATACAAGGTTATGCAGCTGATTTTGTTATTCAAGGTTTAACTATTGATGAAATCATACAGAAAATCAAAGCTTCAGGTGTCGAATACGACCAACTCATTCACGAAGGAAGCTGGGTTCATATTTCCTATGTCAAAGGCAAAAACCGTAAGCAATTTTTGAAAGTATAAGCTCATTTTCATATAAATTCCCAAGCCCTGCAACACATACTATTAAAACCTTGCAGGGCTATTTTCTTTTTATTTTTTCCCCGAATTGTTTCCAAGCTTCTGAATAACAAGGTTTTACAGCTGTTTCACTTAGTTTTTGCTGTTCCGCTATAAGTTGTTGAGTCTCAATAATATTTGTCTCTGCACGTTTAGTAATGAAGACTTGCTGACGGTGCTTTTTTAAAACTGATTTATCTGTACCATTCTGGCGCATTCTTGCAATATAGGCATTGATATCCCTTCCTCCCATTTGAACAACATAATCCTTTAAAACGCGATATTCTTCTGTTGAATATACATTACCCCCCAAACCTTGATAGGTTTGTTCTTTTTTTGTTTCTTTTTTTTGTTTCTTTATAGGAGCTATCTTTTTGATAGATTCTGAGCTATCTTTTTGATTGTTATCATCTATCGTTTTTTTAGGTTGCTCTTGTGCGATTCTAGACGTGAATTTATACTTGTTGGTGTATTTCCTTTCAGAAATAAGTAATCCCTCTTTATGGAGCTCCTGAATAGCTCTAATTACGCTCACTTCTGAAATGCCTAATTTATTTGCAATTGTGCTTTGTTTTGGGAACATTTCCCCGTGTTTTGGGTTATAGCAGTCACATAAGTACAAAAGTACAAGTTTTGCTGTTGGTTTTAGGTTGTATTGTGACAGATTGTTAAGCACTTTTTTGCTCAAATCGAATTGTGTAAACCCATGCTGTGCATGCTTTTTAGCCGTGTTCATAAATCCCTCCTCTTAAAATTCCCATAGCCGTAGCTTGACCTAGTGAGAAATCTATGCTTTAATATAAGTGTTGAATTTATTTAAAGGCTTTGTAGATTTCTCTCAAGGCTTTTTTTATTGCCTTTTTATTTAATTGTCATGTCATGCTATATGACATGTTGTTGTCATGCAAGTTAAATTTTGTAACAAAATTAACAATGCTGTCTTTATCAAGCTTAACCTTGGTGATACACTTATGTCAAGTGTATGAGAAATTTTAAAAAATTTCTAAAAAGTTTGAGAAGGTTTAGTATGGAAAAAATTGAACTATCACCCACTGAGGCAGTAACTGCACTAGGTTGGAAGAAAAACAAAGTTTATTACTGGATTAATACTGGTAAGTTTGAAATTGTTGAAAGATTAGATGGACAAAAAATTGTTTTAAGCCAAGAAGACTTTCAACGACTTAAAAAGAGCCAAAATTCAGAAAGTTTTGAATCTTTTGAAAATGTTTCAAATAATTTGAAAGAATCTGAAAAAGTTTTAAATTCATCTGATTTGAATGAAACAAAAGTTTACAAAAATGACTTAAAAAGTTTGAATTCAGAACAAATGGAATTTATGCAGACAGCTTTAGAAACAATCAAACAAATGCATCAAACTTCTTTGAATAATTATGCATATAGCGTTAAATTGTTGACTGATGGTAAAAACGACTTGGAAGGAGAAAATTTTCAACTAAAAGCAGATATAAAAACAGCTGAAGAAAAACTTAAAAAGTCTGAATCGGAAAAAATTGAACTAATTAAAAAGTTTGAATCGGAAAAAAACGAACAAATTAAAAAGTTTGAAAAATTACAAAAGTTTTGGTTTTTTATAATAAAAGTTTTAATTTGTTTGATTGTTTCTGGAATTATTTTATTTTGTTTTAATTCAAACAGTTTGAAACATTCCGATTTGGGAAAAAAAGAGCAGGTTATACAAGAAGTTCAACCAAAAATTGAACAACCTGCACAACCTGCTATAAGAAAGAGTGCTCCAACTGGGAGGAAGTAGGCTATATATCGAATCTGTAGGGTAACATAATAAAGTTTATGGTAAAAGGAGGTTTTTAAACCTCCTTTGCTTGTATTATGTCCTAAATTAATTTTTAGAAGGCTTTTTGTCTACATCATTTATAGGAGGAAATTAGTCTCTATAACTTAAATATGTGTATTTTGCAATTATTTGTAATAATTTCGTTTTATCTTGTTCATTTTCTATCATTTTTAGAGCTTCCAACCTTTCTTTTCTTATTTCTTCTTGTGCTTCTTGTATCGCTTTTGCGAGTGGTGTTGGTTCATTAACTTCATCCCATATTTTTTTAAAAATATTCATAATTTAATCTCCTTTGTACTTTCTTCCAAACTCAAACCCTTTTGTAGATTTCTTAAAACTTGTATGTGCAACTTAAGCCGCTGCTTGATTGGTAAGTGCCAAGTATTTGCAAGCTCTGCTTGTTGGTCTTCTATGTGGCAAATCAGCCCATGCTGCTTAGATACTCCAAACTGTTGCAGGGCTTCTTTTTCGCAATAGTCATATATTTTGTGGTGAATTTGCCTGAGTGAGTCTATGCGATAGATATGGTGTTCATCCCCGAGGTGTTTTGGTTTTCCCAGCCCATCAAGAATAATGCAACGATTTATAATTTCATACGGGTTGATTTTATCCCAATATCTTTGAGCGGACTCTAAGCCCTTATTATCAAGAGTTTTATAAGCTCTGAATCGAAGCGTACGGAAAAAACGTACATATCGATTCCAATCAAATTGATAAACTGAATAAACTTTTTTATAAGTTGGAATATCATAATGAATCCGCTGACCTTCTTTAGGTTTCTTAAGCTTCTCATACTCTTCAATCAGGTGTGTGAAGTCATCACCCTGATTCTGACTAAACATATCTAACTGCATCTCTCCTCCTGCAACAAAAAACCCTCGAATTCGAGGGAATTAGGGTGTAAATGTATCTATATAAAGCCCTACACAGCGCGGGCGGTGCGCGCTGTGATTTTGTAGAAGTAAATTAGACGTTTATTCATTCGCCGTAATACTAAGGGCTTATTTTATTTCCAATTATCTGCTTCTTTGACTAAATGCTCTAAAAGAGCCTTATAACTTTTACTTCTTGCATCGCATTTCATTAAAGTGCCAACAAATAGATATCCTTCTACTAAATTCGCGAAGAAATAGAAGGCGTTAGCAGGTGGGTAGTAAAAACAATCAAACTCATCTAATTGGCTAGAGTATTTATAAGCAATTAATTCGCTGATAGTTCCTGCTTCATTAGTTGCAAGTGTACATCCATCCATAACAACATTACTAAATGTAACTTCATTATTTGGATTTAAAACCTCTCTTAACCTGCTTTTTGCAAGAAATGGTTTTAATTGTTCGCGACCTTTTTCGGGGAGTATAGCTGTGTCATAATTACCACCGTAATTCATAACATTAGCATTTATTACTATATCTCCGTTTGTGGCATACTTGTCATCATAAATATAAACAGAATCAAATAAACCAAACTGTAGAATAGCTTCTTCTAAACGTATTTCTTTATTTAATAATTTTAATTTTTTCATAATTTCCTTTCTATGCTTTAGGGGAGCAGAGCTCCCCAAGGACTACTTCTGGAGTAGTTATGCCTGTAATAATTCTGGGTTTTCGTAAATATTTCCGAATTTTCCATTATGTCGTGGCTGACTTTTTGCATATTGACTTAATTTCTCTTTTGTTTCTTCTGATATAGTTTTAATGTAATTAAAATCATCCAATGAATTAATATATCCCTTTTTTAGTCTTTGCCACTGTAATTTATAATGCTTTCTACATAATTTATATTTACTTGATGTAATTTCTTGACAATTTGGAAAAATACAATTTGTTGTATTTTTTCTTCTATGTTTATCATCTATTTTCTCATGTTTTTTAGCATGTTCAGATTTTACTAATACTTCTAAATTTTCTATTCTATTATCATTTTTTATTCCATTTATATGATGAACATCTTCATACTGTTTCAATTTTCTTCCTAAGTGATTTTCCATTATAACCCTATGTTCTCTTAAATATCGTTGTTCTTGTGAGTTCCAAATTAAAACATACCCAGTATTTTTTTCTATTCTTCTCCCACCTTTCCAATGAGAGGACTGTTCTTTAAACTTTCCTTTTTTTGCTTTACTAACAGCTTTTTTACATTGTTCGCTTGGATATGATTTTTTTAATTCATAACCACATTCTTTTAAAGCATTTCCCCAACTGCCAAATTGCTTTCTATATGCCATTTCACTCGGCATAGTAACATCCGCGTTTAATTGCCTCTTGCTCGGTACTTCGCCATTCTTTTGTACCCATTCCTTTAATAATAAAATTAGTTGTGTCTTTGAGTAATTCTTCATTTTCATAACAATTTCCTATTTTTATACCATCCTTATTTATTATATCATATTCAAATAATAAATTAACTCCGTTTTTGTCTTTTAAACCTGTGCATTGCACTATTAAACATTCTTCTGGTTGAATTTGTATGTGCATATCTTGTTGAGTTATTATATTGAAACCTTTTGCAGTTACCCAATCACCACCATAACTATAATACCCAACATGTAAATGCAAAACTTCATACATTTTCTTTCTTTTTTTATGCCAAGCTCTAAACTTAAATCTATCTTGCATCTAACACCTCGCATTTCTGTAGGATTTTGTCAAAATAATATACTAAACATTTGTCTTCACTGCATTTATCGCAATTTCTATCTTTAAAAAAGCACTCTGTTAACTCTCCACAATCATTTTCGCTTAGAGTTTTCATTTTAGTTACATTTTCTTTAATCTCCCCAAGAGCTTGTTTGTATTTTTCTGTCAAATTTATTATTTCTGGTTCAGGATCAAGAAATGTAATAGGTTTTGAAAGTTCAGCTTTAAACGCCTCCAGTTCTCGCACCTTCTGCCGTTCATCTTCAAGTTTTTCTTCAAGCTCACAAATATATGTAAATTTGCTTATAGATTCCTGTTCTATTAAAAACTGTCGTTCCCCTTTACATTGTAGTTCATCTAGTAATTGAGTTTGTTTCTTAATGTAATAATCAATAATTGTTCGTTGTTTCTCGCATTCCTCCGTCTTGCGGGCGAGTTGTTTGTAATAACAGTTATTACACATTTGGCATTCAAGTTGATTGCCGTAAGGTTTCTTATCATCACATTTTTGAAAATTTAATTGAACTTTGCAATATCCAGTAGGGAGCAAATATTCACACCCGCTCACATCAACGCCATCTATTATTATCTTATCTGTCATTATATTAACCTTTCTAACAACCTTTTTAGTTTCTATTTTTTTATTCCTCTGATAAATCCTCGTAGGAAATCTGTTAATAAGTTGGCAAGAATAAAACCAATAAGGGAAAACCAAAAATAATTAATTTCATTCATTTATTCCCTCCCGTATCGCTTTCATTTGAAGGGAGACCAGCTCATCTAATAATTTATCTGAATTAACTGTAGGATTTGCTTGTCCCAACAGAATACCTGCTTTTGCAATCATCATAAATGTTTCCATATTAATGTTTTCTTTAATCATTTTTTCTCCTATTTTTCGTTCTTTAACCACTTGACAATTCCCTCGTAACAGCCATCTGCATCGCAATTACATTCTTTAAAACCATATTGACAAAAATTACAATTTCCTAGTTTCAGGAAAAACTTTGTCATTTGCTCCATTGACATTGCTTTTATGTATTCGTAGTTGTTCATAATATCCATCCTTCCTCTGGCGTTGATATTTTTAACCCTGTAGTATAAGGTTTTGCGCTCAATGCGTAAGTTTTAAGCATTGCATACTTTGCTGGGTGGATTCCGTAGTCATTTTTGTTTATCGGTGTTATATTGCTGCAAACAAGGTTATTGTTGCACTCTGCACATCTTCCTTTATTCTTGAAGCACATTGCTGTAGTGTAGTTCCAATTTTTATAGCGATTATTGTTTGCACCCATAAGCCCTCCAGTTACCTGACCGCGTCAAGTATAAGTGTGATATCTGTTGCCAGTTTTTGTGTTCCTCTGGGGTTAGTGGTAGATAATAGCGGATAAAATCGTCTAGACATTGCAGGGCATTGTATTTCTCATAGCCTTTGATTTCCCAAGTGTCCATTGCTTACCTCAAAATCTTGTTGCGAAAACACCAAGCTGTTAGCATACATCTATTCTCTAGCCCCAAAATAGCCAAGATATTTGCTATATGCGCTTTTGCTGTATGGATGCTGATGTAAAGCTTTTCCGATATTTCTGCGTTCGTGTAACCTTCTGCTACTAATTTCGCTATCTCTATTTGTCTATCTGTTAATTTTGCCATTTGTATATTCCTTTAAAATTTCCCCGTAGTTATATACCTTTTTAAGGCGGGTTTGTATTTCAAAATGATAAATCCCATTCAAAAGATATTTAACCCGTCTTAAAATCGATTTCTATGTGCTCAGATTTAATGTTTTATTTTCTTCGAGGTAGTATAGTTTGTATCTGATGGAAACTTTTCTTTCTTTTCCGTTTTCGTCTCGTTCAATTCTTGTTCTATCTATCCAAATATCCTTGATTGAGTCAGGGTATTTCTTCCGTAAGTCCCTTATAATCGCGTGAAGACAGCAGATGAAGTATTTGTTGAACATTTCCAGGCTTGTTATACTGCCATGTTTAAGCAGGTGATTCCATACTTTGCGGTGTTGTGTCATTTGCTCCTCCTTCTGGTAAATAAACCTTGCCCCCTATAATCACCGTGCCTTTAGGGTATAGTTGATATGTACACTCTCCAAATTTGCGTTTAATATCGTCTTCAAGCTGTTTAAGTGGTTTGCCTATGCTTGAAACAGTGAACTCGTACTGGTAACCTGTTGGTAGGGTTACTACGAGTAGTGAACCTTCATTGGCGCATTTGCTATATCTGTAAATTTCGCCAAACGGTAAAGCATCTAAAATTTCAGGCATTGGCGGAAATGTTTTATATTTGTAATTTCTAACCAAGTATTGAATGATTTTCTTAAAATCATATTCTTTTCCTGTTTTTTGTATCTCACCTTCGATAATATCTGCATACATAGAAAAACGGTTGTTTTTCTTGTCTTCATTTTCACTCAATGGGAAAAACTCATCTAATTGCTTTAAAAAATCAAATATTCTCACTTCCTAAATTCCTTTGTCTCTTCTTTTCTTCGTGTTCTCTTTCTAACTTTTCCCAAAACTCATCATTCCTTGATTCTTGATTATCAAACTCTCCATTCATTACTCGCTCAAAGTTATTCCCTTTTAGTAACCAACTAGCAGAGGGTTTAAAATCAATACCTTCAAAGTTAATTTTTTTGAGTTTTTGCAAGGCTTGTGGAATTAGTTCCTCTATATCTTCGTAGTCAGCAGCAAGTTCGCAAAGTCGATTGCAATCTTGTGAATAAAGGAAAGGTCGTTTTTTAAAGACTTTTTCGTATTCTTGTATGAAGAATGTTTTTGTAGGGTTGATATAAGGGTCTGATTTTTTTGAAAAATTTTCTTTATTATCTTTATTTAATGTTTCTATTTGTTTACTTATAGTATTATCTATATCCTTATATTTATCCTTATTCTTATCCTTATTCTTATCCTTAAGAGTATGGATACTCTTACTTAAGGGTATGGATAGAGTATCCATAGGGTATCCATACTCTATAGAATACTTATTTAATTCCCTTAAAACACTTGAATGTACCTTACTTTTAGGGTTCAATTCGCCATATTGAAATTTTATAAATTTAGGAATAAATAAAGTTTCATCATTTATAAAAACAATTCTTTCTCCTAAATCTTTTAAATTGTCTATAGTAATTTGCTCCCCTATTTTAAAAGAAATAAGGTCCATATCAAGTTTTTCAAAAATTCCCGCATGATTGCATTCTGCAAGCAAGTATTCCCAAATCACTTTTTGGAGAATTGTTAATCTTCGATACCAAGGATCGTTAAACTTTTCGGTATCAGTGAATCTTTTGCCCATTTTTCCAATCTCCCATAATTTTGAATAACTTGTAAAATAAAACAATTCCTTTGTTGCCGTAAGCGTGAGTAAGTGCCTTAAAAGCTAATCTCAGCTCTGTAACTTCCATAATGTTTGTTTCTCTCATTTTTCCTCTCTTTCTTGCGCATCAAAAATAAGCGCTGAAAAATCAGCAACTTGAATTTTCAAATGCTTTAAGATACAATCTAAATACTCTTATTTACAAATAAATGAATTTGTATAAATTGTACATTGGATAATGTGCCTTGTCAAGAAAAATATTTTATGAGGTGAACATGCCAACTTTAAAAGATGAATTAAAAGCTTTAATTGTTAGAAAAGGACAAAATGTTACTTCTCTTGCTGAATTATTAACTAAAAGCGGCCACCCAACCTCTAAACAAAATTTGAATAATAAACTTTCTAACGAAACAATTCGCTATAAAGAAATCCTTGAAATCGCCGACGTTCTAGGCTATGAGATTAAGTGGGTTGATAAGGTCTAAAGAAAGGCGGGAAAACCCCGCCGTAGATTGATTGTATCTATTCTTTAGAATGGAATCTCTGAATTATCTTCTTTCTTTGCTTGTTTCTTTTGAATTTGTAAACTCCAATCAGGTGATGTGTCTTTGCGTTTGTCTGTCACCTGCCATAAAGTGATATTTATTTCATTCAAAATAGGGTATTGAAGTTTTAATACCTCATCTATACTTATTGAAATGAATTCCTTCCCTTCATTTTCTGTTGCTTTGTGAAATCCGCTTCCTACTTGCATTGTTTTATCTCCTTTTTACTGTGCTATACTTTCTGTTAATCTGTAATAATCCAACATACGGTTTATAAACTTATTTAGATTTAATCTTTTACTGCAATCTTTTTTATACATTGCAAAACCTTTGGTTGGATAACAAAACCAGCCGTCCAGTTCATATACTGCCTCTGATTTTTTTACTGCCCCTAATGCTATAAGCTTAGGTTCATACTTATTATTACGCTTTGCTCTTAATTTTTTATGTTTTCGATAAGCTTTAAAATACTCACCCATATCCCCCATTATTGACCTGCTTTCTTTAATTTTGAATAGTGTTTTGCATATTCTGCCTTGAACCTCTCAGGATTATATACTTGTTCTTTATGCGCTTTGTAATACGTTTCTGCGCTCTTGGTTGACACAGTTTCGTATAACCCCTGAAGGAGATCTAAATCAGCATCGAGGTTTGTTGGAGTTTCTTGTGGTATCGGATTCTCGCGAGGAATTTCTTCGCCTTCATTCAACCACTTAAATAACTTTTCTCCGGTATCTGATGTAATAACCGCATCTTCATTTTCAAAAAGAGAAGTTCTATCTTTTGAAACACTTGCAACATGATTTTGGTTAAGTCTAAATATTGTTGTGAATTCAAATTCTAAACCTTCTCGTTGTTCGGTTTTTGTTCCTACTTTTACAGGTTTTGTTGTCGCTTTACCATTTTTGTTTATACCTTCTTCCATTACATAATCAGATTTTGTTCTCGCGCATCCGATAATATGTATATTTGCTTCGAGAATAGAGTTTATAAACTTTTGATGTCTTGGAGTAACTTTTTTCCAATCGTTAAAAGTTCCGCCTAAAGCGCTCTGAATGTCCAGACATCCGCCTTGTCCGCTCCACTCGTGCGAAATGCTGTCTATAACTAAAACTCCGTAATCCTCGGCTCTGGATGCTGTATTAATTGCTTCTATATATTTCTCCGGAGTAAAAGGCGGTGTTAGTTCTAATGTATCGAACTCGAAACGGTCGGCATATAAACTTGCTGAACCAAATTCAGTATCAATAAAGGCTATTTTTTTATTTAGCTTTTCTGCTAATGTTTGTGCAATAATTAGCGCCGAATATGTTTTACCGCTTCCGGATGCTCCTTCAAGCAACAAGCGCAATTTTTGTTGTTTTTTACTTGCGGGTTTAAATAATGTCATTTTATATCCTTTCTCTATTTGTGTTTATCCCTCAAACCATTGTGGTATTCTTGTTCCTTGCCAACAGTAATACGAGTCAGGTTCATTTATTTGTTCATAATCTATTTCAGCGGGTTTATATCCGCATTTCTCTTTTGGCGGTGGATTATGCCCGTGTATAAAGCAGTATAAGGCATCATCTATATACATTGTTTATACCTTTTAATCTGCATATATACCTTATAAAGCTTGCCACTTTGTGCTATTTCTACCGCTTTGGCGTGAGCAGATGAAATGATTCGACGGTTCATAAAGTCCGGTAACTCGTTCCCGTATCGCTGTGCATATTGGTTATAAAACCAGTTGTATACCGTGTCATAGTGTCGGCGCATAACAGCAGGTTTCTTATTTTCTCTGCTTTGTTTGATGTGTTCAGCAATTGCCATTGGTGCAGCAATTGCCAACACAAATATTGTTGTGATTAGTAAGTCTTCCATTATTAGCTCCTTTCAAAGAACTCTTTAAATGTTTGTGAACCATATTGTCCATCTGTTGCTTTAATAACCTCGGATAAAGTCATTTCAGGCTTATACTTATCTTTGTTGTGTTCTAAGTAATCATTAGTACCAAAGCTGCAAGCGCCTGTGATGGTTCTGTAAGCAACTACCCACCATTCAAGTGGATGTGTTTCATTTTCCGAGATATTTTGATATTTGCTTACATCTCTGTCAGAGGTTTTAAACAGCCAGTCAATATATGCTTGTCGTGCAGTAAGTCCGTGTGCATTTATTCCATCTTTTTGAAATACATAGCAAGCTGAATAACCACTTAAGTTAACGCCTTTGATAACATTATTCTTGCGTTTTAAAATTATTGTTGACATTCCATCAATAATTTCTACCTCGTGGAAAGTTTTGTTATATAAGGTATAAAAAATATTTTCTTTAAGTCTTTCGCCGTCAATTTGCTCTGTTTTTACAAAAACTACTTTGCCGCTTCTATCATATTCTGCTAATGTTATCCAAGTACCTTTGCATCCTTTTGCAATAGCTTTATATCCTATTGCAGCAGCTACTGATTTATTTCCAGCAACTTCAATCTGTGCGGAGCCACCACTTGAACCAATTTGTGCGTAGTCACCACTTGAACCAATTCGTGCGAAGTCACCACTTGAACCAATTTGTGCGTAGTCACCACTTGAACCAATTCGTGCGAAGGCACCACTTGAACCAATTCGTGCGGAGCTACCACTTGAACCAATTTGTGCGGAGTAACCACTTGAACCAATTCGTGCGAAGGCA
>JAMPIM010000015.1 GCA_023662705.1 Candidatus Gastranaerophilales bacterium
CTTAGGAACTAGTGCGAAAGCGTGGGAGTTCGAGTCTCTTCATGCCCACCATAAAGGACAGAATGAAAATTCTGTCCTTTATTTATTGAAAATTAGAGGATAAGCCGAAATGAAAGTACAAAGCATTAATCCCGCTATTAGTGCTCCTATGCATAAAAGAAATTCGCAATGTTTTAAAGGGAATTCTGAAATTAACCCTCAAGATACCGCTGTAAAAGCCTTGACAACTTTTGGTATTTGGTTTGGTTTTGGAGTCGGATTAGATTTTTTATCCAGAAAAATCCATTTTTCAAAATCACCTGCTAAAAATTCATTTGCTATAAACGGTATTATCTCGAGTATAGCAGGAGGCTATGTTCTAGCCAAAGAACTTTATAATAAAAAAGCGGACACAAAATCTTAATTTCTATGTTAAAATTGCTTTGTATGAAAAGATTAATTGCACTAACCCTGATTGTGCTGAGCATTAATAGCGCATCTGCAAAGGTTGTTAATGTCAACTTAGATGATATGCTTCAGATTGGGATTGAACATAATAACGATATTAAGATAAAAAGACTGGAGCTGGATGCAGCGGCTAAGGATATTAAAATTGCAAACAAGCTTCAAAATCCTGAATTCCAGTCAAATATTATAATGGGTAATGTTGCTCTCGGAAATTCGTCTCAAGCAGGGCTTGTGCTGCCGATTGAGGTGATGAAACGCGGTGTAAGAAAAAGAGCTGCAATTGAGCAATATAATATTAAAGAAACAGAATTAAAACAGTTTGAGCATAACTATAAACTTCAAATAATGAAGGCATACTTTGATGTTTTGTATGCAAAATCAGTTTATAAAATACAACAGGACCGATTAAAGTTATTTGAGCAGTTAGTGCAAATTACAACTGATAGACCTCAGGATTCACAGTCTTATGAAATTGATAATTTAAAGGCAGATATTCAATTTGCAACTCAAAAGATAGAGGTTAATCGCGCAAAAGCCGAGCTTTTAGCAAAACAATTTGAGTTAAATAAACTGCTTAATACTGGTGATGACAGTGTTATGTATGATACCGCGGAAGCAACACTGCTTGCAGATTGGGCATTTTTGAATATAAAACTACCTGAGTATGATTTTATAGAAAGAGTTGCTTTGAAATTCAGTTATATGATTAGGATTTCAGACTTTAATGTTAAAAAATCGCAAGAAGAACTAAAACTTGCTAAAAGAAATCGTATTCCTGATGTCAACCTTGCGGGAGGTTATGCTTGGCAGGCGCATTCAAATGCACCAAATAATTATGGAGGTGCGTTTGTGGGATTTGGAATGGATGTACCTGTGTTATATAACTACACGCCTGATATTCAAAAAGCTGAAATCTTTTTGCAAAAAAGCAAGGCTAATAAACGAGTGTATGAATATCAATTAAAGTTCGCATTAAAAACTGATTATAATATTTTTAAATATTCAGCGGAGAATATGGAGTATTCAAAACAAATTCTTGAGGATTCAAAAAGAATTGTAAAACTTTCAACAGAAAACTATATTTCAGGAAAGAATACTTACTCTGATTTGGTTATTAATGAAAATGCTCATCAAGACATTCTTGCAAGTTATTTGAATGCAATGTCAAGACATTTTTATTCTTATTTGGAATTAATGCAGGATATCGGACATGATATTCTGATTGAAGATGAATTATTGTAAACATTTGTAAAATTTGAAATAAACTTATAATCCCCTGTTGACTCCATTTTTTGTTTGATTTAAGATTGAAATGCTATAGTCGAAAGAAATTCATAGCCAATCGGAAAAGATACTGGAATAGCAAATTTCAGGCTCTATGCTGATTGAAACAGTAGTTAAATACAAATATAAAGGAATTAAAAATGACAGGTACAAAACAAGGTTCAAGACAAAGAATTAGAGTTTGTTTAAGATCTTACGAACACAAATTGGTTGACGTATCAGCTGAAAAAATCGTAGAAACTGCAAAAAGAACAGACGCTAAAGTTGCCGGTCCTATTCCTTTACCTACAAAAAGACGTATTTATTGCGTATTACGTTCACCACACGTTGATAAAAAATCACGTGAACACTTTGAGATTAGAACTCATAAACGTATTATCGATATTTACGAACCTACTCAACAAACAACTGAAGAATTGAGTAGATTAGACTTACCTGCTGGTGTTGATATCGAAGTTAAATTATAATATTAACTTTCGTTAAATACCACAAACATTGAAAACTTAATAAGCATTATGCATATAATGTGAACTACAACGTTTTAGGTAAGACGTGGGGAACGAATGTTCCTAAAGGTAAAGAAAAGGCAGTAGCGCTCGCAAGATGAAAGGCATAGAATTGATGTTTTCAGCATTAGGTTGAATTATGTCAAATTGTGCCAGAAAGGAAAAAATATGACACTAGGTGTAATAGGAAAGAAACTTGGAATGACTCAAATCTTTGATTCAGAAGGTTTGGCAGTTCCTGTAACCGTAATCAAAGTTGATTCAACTGTTGTAACTCAGGTTAAAACTGTTGAAACTGACGGTTATAATGCTATACAAGTTGGTACAATTGCAGCAAAAGAAAAACACTTAACAAAAGCTGAAATTGGACACTTCAAGAAAAACGGTTTGAACAACTACAGACACTTACAAGAATTCAGAGTTGAAAATCCTGCTGATTACAAAGTTGGTCAGGAAATCGACTTAGCAGCAGTTCTTGCAGAAGTTCAAAAAGTTGATGTAACAGGTACTTCAATAGGTAAAGGTTTCCAAGGTACAGTTAAAAGATGGAACTTTGGAAGAGGACCAATGGCTCACGGTTCTAAAAACCACAGAGAACCGGGTTCAATCGGTGCTGGTACAACTCCTAGCCGTGTTATCAAAGGTAAAAGAATGGCTGGTAACATGGGTAACGAAAGAGTTACAATTACTAAACTTAAACTTGTTAAAGTTGATGCTGAAAACGGTTTAGTATTAGTAAAAGGTTCAGTTCCAGGCTGCGAAGGAAGATTAGTAACAATCGTTCCTACAAGAACAAAATGGAATTAATCGAAAGTAAATAGTAATTTATAAACCGCTTCTGCCATATAAAACGCAATAGCGAAAGGGGTAGACGGAAAGCAAAAGGAAAAGAAAAATGTCAAAACAATTATTGAATACAAATGGTGAAAAGTTAGGTGAAATTACTCTTAACGAAGCTGTATTTGGCGTTGAACCAAACCTTCATGTAATGCACTTAGCTCTTAGAAGACAACTAAACAACGCAAGACAAGGTTCTGCTTGTGCTAAAACAAGAGCAGAAGTTTCAGGCGGCGGACGTAAACCATGGAAACAAAAAGGTACCGGACGTGCTAGAGCAGGTTCAACTCGTTCTCCATTGTTCGCTGGTGGTGGTGTAATCTTTGGACCAAAACCAAGAAGCTTTGAAATCAATATGCCGCAAAAAGCAAGAAAATTAGCTCTTAAATCAGCATTAAGCGCAAGAGAAGAACAATTAGTTGTTGTAAAAGATTTCTCAGCAATTACTGAACCTAAAACAAAATTAATGGCTGGTATTATCAAGTCATTAAACTTAAACGGTAAAATTCTTGTTATCGCTGATACATTAGCTGAAGAAAACAAAAACCTAAGTTTAGCAGCAGGTAATATTCCATCAGTAAAATTATTATTACCTTCTAACTTAAACGTAAAAGACTTACTTGAAGCAGATTTCGTTGTAATGACTGAAAAAGCTGTTAATGATATTACAGAAAGGTTGCAATAATGAGTAAAGATAGAACAAACATAGAAAAATTATACGATGTTATTAAAAGACCAATCGTAACTGAAAAATCAATGATGGCAACAACTTTGGGTCAATACACTTTTGAAGTTAACATGAACGCTACAAAAGTTGAAATCGCTCAAGCTGTAGAATTAGCTTTTCCTGGCAGAAAAGTTAAGAAAGTTAGAACAGTTTATATGCCATCACACGAAAAAAGAATGGGATACAAATTCGGTAGAACAGATTCTTCTAAAAAAGCAATCGTAACTATTGAAGGTGACCCAATTGAAGAATTGACTGCTATCTAGTCAACTCAAATGTAAATAGCCAAAAAGATAATTATAGGAGAAAATAAAATGGCAATTCGTAAAATTAATCCGACATCTCCGGGACAAAGAGGTATGACAAAGAGTGATTATCAAGAAATCACTACTTCAACTCCTGAAAAATCTTTATTGAAGAAATTAAACAAGACTTCTGGTAGAAACAATACCGGTAGAATCACTTGTAGACATAAAGGTGGCGGTGTTAAACAATCTTACCGTATCATCGACTTCAAAAGAGAAAAATTCGGTGTACCTGCAACAGTTAAAACTATTGAATACGATCCAAACAGAAATGTTAGAATCTCATTAGTTTTCTATGCAGACGGTGAAAAAAGATATATCTTAACTCCGGAAGGACTTAACGTAGGCGATGTAATCGTAAGCGGTCCTGAAGCACCTATCCAAACAGGTAACGCTTTACCATTAGAATTAATTCCACTTGGTACAATTGTACACAACTTAGAATTAATCCCGGGCAGAGGCGGTAAAATGGTTCGTTCAGCTGGTAACTTTGCACAAGTTATGGCTAAAGAAGGAAACTATGTAACAGTTAAATTACCTTCAGGTGAAATGAGAATGGTTAGAAAAGAGTGTATGGCAACAGTTGGTACACTTGGCAACTCAGAATTCAAAAACTTGAAAATCGGTAAAGCTGGTAGAAAAAGATACATGGGCGTTAGACCTACAGTACGTGGTGTAACAATGAACCCTTGTGATCACCCTCACGGTGGTGGTGAAGGTAAAACCGGTCCTGGCGGACACCCTAAAACACCTTGGGGCAAACCTGCTCTTGGTTACAAAACAAGAAAGAAAAATAAAGCGTCTGACAAACTTATCGTTCGTCGCCGCAAGAAGTAAAATTTGTGCGTAATGGGTAAATATTAAGAAATATTTACCCGAAGCGCAAAAAAAATAATTACAAACATTATTATAAATAATACAAAGGAGAAATTAATGGCACGTTCATTAAAAAAGGGCCCATACGTAGAAGAAGCTCTTCAAAAGAAAATTAACAAGATGAATGAAAATTCAGAACATAAAGTTGTTAAGACTTGGTCAAGAGCATCCATGATTATTCCTGATATGCTTGGACACACCATTGCTGTTCACAACGGCAAAACTCACGTTCCGGTATATGTTACAGAGCAAATGATCGGACACAAATTGGGTGAATTTGCGCCTACAAGAATGTACAAAGGGCACGCAGCTGATAAAACAGCTAAGAGAAAATAATTGATTAAGAATTAATTAAAAAAAAGGAAAATAAAAATGGAAGCTAAATCAAGACAAACAGATATAAAAATGACAGCAAGAAAACTTCGCAGAGTTATCAACGAAGTTAGAGGTAAAGCTGTTAACGAAGCTCTTGACATGTTACGTTTTATGCCTTACTTTGCAGCAAGAGTAGTTGAAAAGAACGTTAAAGCTGCAGCAGCTAACGCATTTGAACTCGCTGGTGTAAGATCAGAATCATTAAAAGTTTCTGAAATCTTCGCTGATGAAAGCGTATCATACAAAAGAGGTAAACCAAGAGCTCAAGGTCGTATTTACAAGAGACTCAAACGTACATCTCACCTCACAGTAAAAGTTAGTGATGCAAAATAAATAAGGAAATAAAAAATGGGACAAAAAACACATCCAACCGGATTTAGAGTAGGTGTAATCAGATCTTGGGCAAGCACATGGTATGCAAAAGTTAAAGATTATGCTGAATTCGTAGCAGAAGATGCTAAAATCAGAAAATTTGTTAAGAAGAAACTATATGCAGCAGGTGTTGCAAATATTTTGATCGATAGAAAATCACAAAGCTTAACTATTACGGTTGTAACAGCTAAACCTGGTATCGTAGTAGGCAGAGGCGGTCAAGGTATTGAAGAACTTAAAGCGGAAGTTTCTAAATATTTAGGCAAACCGGTAATCATCAATGTGGTTGAAGTTGCTAGAATTGATGTTGATGCTTTATTGGTAGCAGAAGCAGTAGCACAACAGCTTGAAAAACGTGTTGCATTCAGACGTGCAATGAAACAAGCAATGCAAAGAACAATGAGAGCAGGCGCTCAAGGTATCAAAATTATGGTATCAGGACGTTTAGGCGGTGCTGAAATCGCTCGTTCAGAATGGGCTAAAGAAGGAAGAATCCCTCTTCAAACTCTTAGAGCTGATGTTGACTATGGTTTCACTGAAGCAGATACAATCATGGGTAAGATTGGTGTTAAAGTTTGGATTTTCAAAGGCAACTTAATGCCTGGTGAAAAAGCAGACATGAACATCAAATCAAAAGACTCAAAACCATCAACAGGTGAAAGATTTAACAACGGCAGACGTGGTAAACGCAGACCTGTAGAAACAAAATAGTAAATTAGGAGAACAATAATAATGTTAATGCCAAAGAAAACAAAATACCGCAAGATGATGAAAGGTAGAATGAAAGGTACTGAAACAAGAGGTACTGAGTTCGAATTTGGTCGTTACGCATTAAGAGCTGTAGAACCTGGCTGGATTACAAGCCGTCAGATAGAAGCAGCAAGACGTGCAATGACTCGTGAAATCAAACGTGGCGGTAACGTTTGGATTAAAATATTCCCGGATAAACCGATTACTGCAAAACCTGCAGAAACTCGTATGGGTTCAGGTAAAGGTAACGTAGAATACTGGGTAGCTGTAGTAAAACCAAACAGAATTCTTTTCGAACTTGACTATTTCGATAGAGCAACTGCTGTTAGAGCATTAGAACTAGCTGCACAAAAATTACCTATCAAAGTTAAAGTTGTTGAGAAAGAATCTGTATAATAAGGAAAAATAACAATGAAATTAAGTGAAATGCGTGAAAAAACAGTTGAAGAGTTAAAACAGTTTGTTGTTGATTCTAAAAAACAATTGTTAGATTGCAGAATCAAGAAATCAATGCATAAATTAGAAAACACAGCAGAAATTTCTAAAACAAAACGTTTAATTGCTCAAGCTAAGACTGTAATTAAGGAAAAAGAGGTGGCAAATGCCTAAGAAAGAAAAACAAGGTGTAGTTATCAGCGACAAAATGGACAAAACAATTGTTGTAAAAGTTGCTTCATACAATCCACACCCAAAATATAAGAAAATTATTGAATCAAACAAAAACTACAAAGCTCATGATGCTAACAATGAATGTGGTATTGGCGATACAGTAAGAATTATCGAATCAAAACCAATTTCAGGCGGCAAAAGATGGGTTCTTGAATCTATCGTAGAAAAAGCTAAGTAGTAAATTAAAAATCCTCTTTAGGGTGAAGCAAAACGCATGCTTCATGGACGAAAGAGGGAAGTAAAAAGGAAACGGAAAAATGATACAACAAGAAACTAGACTAGTAGTAGCAGATAATACAGGTGCTAAAGAATTGTTAGTTATCCGTGTAATGGGTAGCTCAAACAAGAAATTCGCTGCAGTTGGTGATGTTGTTGTTGCAACTGTTAAAGATGCAACTCCAAATATGACAGTTAAAAAATCTGAAGTTGTAAAAGCAGTTATCGTTAGAACAAAACACGACATCAAACGTGCTGACGGTTCTGTAATCAGATTTGATGAAAACGCAGCAGTAATCATTAACAAAGATGGTAACCCAAGAGGAACCCGTGTATTCGGACCTGTAGCAAGGGAATTGAGAGACAAAAACTTCATGAAGATTGTTTCTCTTGCACCGGAAGTAATTTAGTAGGAGTCAGACATGGCAGATAATAATAAAAAAAGCTTGCATGTAAAAACAGGTGATAGAGTTATCATCACAGCAGGCAAAGATAAAGGAAAAACAGGTAATGTTAAAAAAGCAATCCCTTCAGAAGGACAAGTAATTGTTGAAGGTGCTAATATGATTACCAAGGCTACAAAAGCTAACCCTGCATACGGTATTCAAGGCGGATTGATTAAGAAGGAAGCTCCTCTTGATTCATCTAACGTAATGATCGTTTGCCCTAGCTGCGAAAAGCCTACCAGAATTAAACATGCAGAAGTGGACGGTAAAAAAGTTCGCGTTTGCAAAAAATGTGGTGAACAGTTAGACGCTTAGTATAAGTTGGGGTAACCCGTAAATCTTGATACTAATTCCGTCACTAGTAGAAGGAAAAGAAAAATGACAAAAACTAAAAGCTTAAGAGCAAAATACAACGAAGAAGTTAAAGCAGCACTTAAAGAAAAATTTGGTTATACAAATGACCATATGATTCCAAAACTTAATAAAATCGTTTTGAACATGGGTGTTGGTGAAGCTTCTCACAACTCAAAAATTGCTGACGCTATTGAAGCTCAATTGACTAAAATTGCCGGTCAAAAAGCTGTTGTTACTAAAGCTAAAAAATCAATCGCATCTTACAAATTAAGAGAAGGTATGCCGGTTGGTGCTATGGTAACAATCCGTGGCGAAAGAATGTACGATTTCTTGCAAAAGCTAATCAGTGTTGTTCTTCCTCGTATCAGAGACTTCAGAGGTATCTCTGCAAAAAGTTTCGATGGTCGTGGTAACTACACTCTTGGTTTAAAAGAACAAGCATTGTTCCCTGAAATCACTTATGAAGAAGTTGATTTGGTAAAAGGTATGAACGTATCTATTATCACAACTGCTAATACAGATGATGAAGCAAGAGAACTACTAAGACTATTGGGTATGCCATTCAAAGGTATGAACAAATAGGTGATTTGCATAGATGGACGACTCAGTCCCGATTATGCTAATATATTGATGTAGATAATATATAAAGGAGAAAATCATGGCTAAAAAAGCGATGATAAACAAAGAACATAAAAGAGAAATGTTAGCTGCTAAGGGTAAATACCCAAAAGTTAGACTTCATAACAGATGCAGCATCTGCGGTCGTCCTCACGGATTCCACAGAGATTTCGGCTTATGCAGAATTTGTTTAAGAAAAATGGCTCACCAAGGCTTACTACCAGGCGTAACCAAAGCATCTTGGTAGTGCTACGCACGTAGACATTTGGTCGGGTGACATTTTGTCAAGACTACAAGCTCGTATTTTGGCTACAGGTCACCCTCAAAATGGGACTACAGGTGGGTTGAGGCGCGGAGTATTTAACGCGTTAGATTAATATCAGAGAAAAGAGACTTTGCTTTATAAGGCAAAGTCTTTTTGTGAATAGGAGTGGAAATGAATATCCAAGGAATTAAAAATTATCTTAGGACACCAGTTACAGAGCTTCTATCTGTAAGACAATTTAGAGCATTAGCTTATGGTGCTGTAACCGGTACACTGTTATTGAGTACAGGTGCAACTCTTTATTCTAATAAAGCTATTAAAGATGAAGTTGGTGAAGTTAAAAAAGAAACACTTGACTTAGTACAGAATGATCTTTCTGCTAACGAATATATTAAAATGACGGAAGATGCTGACCTCGTTGGAAAACAAGAGTTTTTTGCTAATAAAGCTTATGCTGCAAAAATACAGTATTGGGATAGTATTAAAACAGATTATCTTTGCAAAAAAGCATACCTTGAAGGTGCTCAAATGGTTAGAGACAGTATTTCAAATGCTAATTCGAAAGAGCAGGCTGTTCAACCTTAATGGCAACTTATTATACAAAGATTTAGTTTACCAACATCATTAAAATATGCATATTCAGAAAACAAATAACACATCTTTTAAAGCTATTCGCCTTGCCTCTGCTGAGGCAAGGTTCAATGGTGCTGTAAATAAATTTAATTTATACAAGATAACCCAAGAAGACAGACAGTATATAGAAAAGCTTCGCAATGAAATCAATCTTAAAGAGTTGATGCCAAAGCTGAAACCAGAGGATTATAAACTTTGGGAGTATGTTTTAAGAATAACCTTGTCTACTTATGATGAAACAATATTACTTACAAAAGATGAAAAGCCTTGTGGAGCTTTAAGGTACAAAAAAACGCCTAGAGATTATTCTATTATAGGACGTGTAACTTGGCCAATTGAAACAGGTAAACGAGAACCATTTGCCGGAAAAGTACTTACCACCGAGTTATTCAGATTGTTTTTACAGGATAACTTGAAGGTTATTAGAACGTGTGTTGCAAGACATAATCCCTTTGATACAATCTCAAAATGCATGGAAATGGGATTCAGCTCTTGCGGCGGAGATGACTATAATGAGTTAATGGCTGTTACCAGAGCTCGAATAGAGAATGTTTTAGAAAAGTTTAAAGATATTATTATCATAGAAGATGCAGATTCTTCTATGGATTCTGAGGTATCTCTACAATAAAAGTCGAGCCGTTATTAATTTCGCTCACGACTGAAATCTTACCGCCATGAAGTTCGGCAAGTTCTTTGGTAATGGTTAATCCTAAGCCTGTTGAGCTTTCTTTTTTTGTATAAGCACTATCAAGCTGTACGAATTTTGCAAAAATCTTTCCATGGTATTTTTCATCAATACCTATTCCTGTATCGTGCACAACAAGTTTAAAAGAGGTTTCGTTATATGTTGCTAAAATATCAACCTGTCCGTCTTTTGGGGTGAATTTAATGGCGTTGCTTACCAAATTGTATAAGATTTGTTGTATTTTTTGATAATCGGCATAAACCTGAAAATCTGTTTTTAGATTTTTTACTATTTTTACCCCTTTTTTATCAGCAAGAGGTGCAAGAATATTTGCAACTTCATCAATCGCTCTGGTAATCCAAAATGTGCTTTTTACAATCTTCATTGCATTTGCTTCAATCTTAGACATATCTAGAATTCCGTTTATCATTCCAAGAAGATGTGTTGCAGAAACTTTAATATCATTTACGTATTCTTCCTGCTTGTGGTTCAAATCCCCATAGAGTTTTGCACCCAGAATATCAGAAAACCCAAGAATAGAGTTTAAAGGTGTTCTTAATTCATGTGATATATTTGCAAGGAACTCATTTTTTACCTTATCAGCTTCAAGAATCTTTTCATTCTGTTCCTTGATAGTTTTATATGCTTCGTTTTTTTCGATTAGACCGTCTTTTAGTGCCTGTAATTGGATTTTGAAAACATTTGCAAGCTCTAAATCTTTTAAAATATAAGAAAGCACAGAAGACGCTGCGTTTAATACTGTTAAATCACTATGATTGTAAAAATTAGCTTCTTGTTTTGTAAGAAGTATTATTCCAAAAACAGTTGATTTAATGGCAATCTTTGCCATAATATACGATTTTTTCTTAAGTTCTGATAAACCTACTGTTGAAACCAGCTCAGAATCCGAATTTAAAATTTCTCCGTTTTTTGTGTAAACCCGTTTTTTTAAGGCTTCATTCATTGGGAAAACTTCATTAATCTTATAATTAGCATGCGTTTTATAAGTATATTTGAGCTGCAAACTGTCAGGATTAAGAAAATAAATAAATCCTTCATCAAAATTAATAACAGAAGAAAGTTTTTTAAAGATAGTATTTCCGTCTTTGTCTGTATTTAAGTTTATTTCAAATAATGCAGGTATAAGTTTTAAAGCTTCTTCTGCTGATACTAATGCCATATTAATTTATCCCTAAAACTTTTTCTAATTCTAATGCAGTTTTTGTTTTAGCTAAACCGCCCTGAGATGTTTCTTTCAGTAGAGGGGACATTAGCTGTCCTGTTATAGAAAGAGTGTCTACTACTTCATCAGCAGGAATTTTACTTTCAACTCCGCAAAGAGCCAGTTCTGCTGCGGTTACGGCGTGTACGGCAAGGAACGCATTTCTTTTTATACAAGGAACTTCAACCAATCCGCAAACAGGGTCGCAGGTAAGCCCGAGAATATTTTTTAGCGCAAGAGAAACCGCCTGAACTATTTCATCGGAATTTCCGCCAAGCATTTCTGTTAAAGCAGCTGCTGCCATAGCGGATGCTACTCCGCATTCTGCCTGACAACCTGCTACAGCTCCTGCAAGACGAACTTTTGCAGAAACGATTAATCCGACAACACCCGCTGTTAATAATCCGTCAATTTGTTTTGACTCTGGAATATTATGTTCTTCTGAAACAGCAACCAATACCGCAGGAACTATACCGCAAGACCCTGCTGTCGGGCAGGCAACGATTCTTCCCATTCTGAGGTTCTCTTCTGCTGTTGCAAGAGCGTAAGTTGTAATTTTTTCGAAGACTTTACCTAATAAAGCAGGTTTTCTTTTGTATCTTTCAGGTAGTTTTACGCAATCATCGCCGCACCAGTTTGAAACTGATTTTTCGGTAGATTTTAGACCGTTTTTAATAGCTTCACGCATTGCAATCAGGTTCTCTGTTACTTTTAGTCTGATTACATCAACTTCTGTTTCGGCTAAAAGTGCTTCTTCTTCCTGCGCAATCTCATAGATTGCTTTATTTTCTTTTTTTGATTTTTCCAATAAGTCTGAAAATGATAGTATTGCCATTATTTTAACTTTCTGACGTTTGTCACAAAAAATACATCTTTTAAGGATTTGATTTTATCCGTAAGCTCTTCTCCTGCGGGTATATCCAGTTCTATACACATAGAGGCTGTTCCGCCTTTTGAACTTCTTCCGCAATGAAGAGTTGCAATATTGATTTTATATTTTTGAATAATATCGCTCACTGTTGAAATCATACCCGGTTTATCTTTGTAAATCATTAATATGGTGTCATAGCTTCCATTAATATTTACATCAAATCCGTCTATACGATTTATTCGGATTTCGCCTGCACCAACAGAGTCACCTGATATTTTCATTTTGTCGTCAATAATTATATCAACGCTGTTTGGGAATCTGGAAATATCTTGAACATATTCGTAAGAATACTCAACATCTTTTACCAGATGAAAAATATTTTTGATAATCGGGTCATCTACCATATACCCGAGAAGCCCCGCTAATAACCCTTTATCAGTTCCGTGTCCGAAGCCTGTCGTTGCAAAAGAGTTATATAAAACGAATTTAACTTTAGAAAACGAATTTTTATAAATATTTCTTGCCATCAAGCCTAATCTCACTGCACCTGCGGTATGTGAGCTGGATGGACCTACCATTATTGGTGAAATTACCGAAAATATCGATTGTTGTTCCATTTTGTGAATTTACCTTCTCCCGCTATGACCTTCAAACATGTGTTTTATCTACATTTCCCCTCTCTACCAGTCGTCTTCATCTTTGCCGGTACTTATGTATTCTTCCATTATTTTGCAAAGCTGATTTTGCCAGTCGTTATTTTTTTCAAGGAAGAAATCTGCACCGCGTGCTTTGCATTGCTGTTCAATCTCTTTTCGTGGAGATGCTGTAATTACGCCTACAGTAGATTTTATTCCGTAGCTGTTAGCAAGTTTTTTTAGTTCGGTTAGAAGAATAAATCCTTCTCTTTCGGTTGGAATGAATAAATCCATTACAACGTACTGGTATTTGCGTTTTTTGTATTTGCTTACGGCATCGTAGATTTCTTGTGAGCAATCAATGTCCAAGTCAAACTTAGAGAGCAGAACTTTTAACTGGTAAGTAATAACTCCCAAATCGTCTACAACAAGAATTGCAGGACCTGACATGACTTCTTCTTGTTCATCGTCTCCCAGAGCCTTGCTTATAAAAGGTTTCTTGGCGTTTTTATTAAGTTCTTTGAGCGTGTCAACAATTTCTATAAGTTGTTTTTTTAAGTCCAACAAGTCAACATTTGCAGGAGCTTTTGAGTTTGTAATATTGAAAAAAAGCTCCAAAAATTCATCATCTAAATCAACTAACGCCATATTTTCTCCGAATTCGTTAATAATTGTAAATAGATTATATCATATTAAGCAAAAAAAAGTAAGAGAAAAACTTTATTAATACAGGTAAGATTAGTAAGGTGTAATTATGTTTAGCAAAGAATTTATGAAATACCTGAGCGGTACCGATGCAAAATCGGAATTGAAAGAAACGAAAGAAGAAACCGTGCAGGCAACAAATGCAATGTTTTATTTGATTTTGAAAAGCAGCGGCGGAGCTCCTAAAAAAGCATGATATCATTTGTTTAGCTTATTCAAGTATTGTATATTTTAGAGTATAATTTTTACTATGAAAAAAATTATACTTACATTATTTATATCATTATTTTTTGTACAGTCTTCTCAGGCTTGGACTATTTTTGACCGCAGTGATGAGGCTGCGCTTAGAAGAGTTATTAAATCTCAGGTTAAATATGCTAATCATACCAATTTAAAAAAGCTTATTTCAACGTATGATAAAGATTATAAAAACGGCGATGGTTTGACTTTGGATGTTTATTCCAAACTGGTTCAGGATATCTGGGATACTTATAAGGATATTGAGTACGATATAATTGTTAAAAATATTACTGTCGATAAAGATACGGCTGTTGCAGAAGTTACAGAAACTTCACATGCAGATGTCGTTACTTCGCATGTTATTCCGGGTAAATTAGACAGTGTTGCTAATAGCGTTTATTATTTCCATAGAACGGAAAACGGTTGGAAAGTTGTATCTGATAAAGTTTTGAATGAAACAACATCCCTTCTTTACGGTGATGCATTAGGTTTGGATATTAAATTGACTGTTCCTGAGGAGATTAAACCTGATACAGAATATTCAGCTATGTTAGAGTTTGTTCCGCCGGAAAATACTATTGCAATCGCTTCTCTTGCGTCTGATAGAGTTGAATATCCGCAAAAACAAACACAGGAGGTTTTCAGAGCTCTTCCTGAGGATAATATTCTTGAAAGATTATTTACATCCAATGACGATAATTTTAATGAATATATTGTTGCTTCAATCGGTTTGACTAAAACCGCAGTTGATGATATGAGTGTAAAACTTAGTTTAACAGGGTTCGGGTATGTAATTAAACGAGTTAATGTTATTGATAACGAAGAGGTAAAAACTGCCGATGTCAAAGTTGAGTAAAATAATATACTTTTTTATTTCAATAGTCTTTTTTACTGCCTTTGATTTGTACTTATCAGAGCAAATCCTTAATGAGCTTCGTTTCAAACTTCCTGAAAATAATCTTTTTGATTTGATTTTTGTACAAAATACAGGAGCTGCATTTAGTATATTTGAGAATTCAAAAATATTTTTAATTGCATTCTCTGTAATAGCTCTTATATTAATTCTGATTTATGTAATCAAAAATATTACCAAATATTCGGCATTTGCAGCGTTTTGGACAGCAATGCTTGTTTCAGGCATCAGCTGTAACCTGTATGAAAGAATTGCATTCGGATATGTCAGAGATTTTATTAAACTGAATTTTGTAGAATTTCCTGTGTTTAATATCTCTGATATTTTTATTAATTTAAGCGTATTTGCCCTTGTGATAATAATTATTAAAAATAACTATCTTAAAAAATAATTAATCGCTGATTTTTTCAAGCATCACAACTGCATTAGCTTCAATAGCACGACATTCGCCAACTGCATCAAGTTTTTCTTTTGTTTTTGCTTTGATAGAAATATCTGTTTCGGCAAGACCTAAAACAGAAGCTAAAACAGCTTTCATTTCAGGAATATAAGGCATCATCTTAGGAGCTTCAGCAATAATATTTGAATCAATATTATTAATCCAGTATCCTTCTTTTTGTACTAAGTCATAAACTTTTTTAAGCAAAATTACACTGTCAGCATCTTTAAATCTATCATCTGTATCAGGGAACAGAGTTCCGATGTCGTCCAGCGCTAATGCTCCGAGCAGAGCATCAATAACTGCGTGAATTAAAACATCTGCATCAGAATGCCCAAGCAGCCCTTTTTCATAATCAATTTTGATTCCGCCTATAATAAGTTCTCTGTCCTCAACAAGGCGGTGGATATCATATCCTATACCAATTCTGTATTTTTGTTCTGCCATTTCAAAAAACCTCTCTTTTCTTATTATAACGTATATTTTATATCTATTAGTATTTGTCTTTACATTTCTTTACAAAAAAGGCAATTTTTACAAACTTATATACTTTATATATATGTAAGAGTTATTCAAATAGAGAGAGCAAACAAATGGCAGCAACATATACAGCAATCGAAAGAAATAAAAAACCGGCAGGCGCTTTAGAAATTCCTTCTGATTACAATTTCTTCTATTTGAATAAACAAGACCGTCAAATGAGATTCAACAACGGCGGCGACCCAATTTATGCTATTTTTGACAAAATCGACCAACGTCCTCTCTCTAAAATCGCTAAAGATTTTGTTAAAGAATTAGCTGATGATACTATTAGATTTGTTTCTACTTGTTTAAAATAATTTGACTCTTCATCTTGTAATCATTAAAATAGTTGTATGAAGAAGTGCTTATTAATATTTGCTTTAGCTTTATTGCTTCCTGTTTATGCTGATTATAATCCGCTTTCGGACGAGCCGATTAACAGCGTTGAAGAGTTTAATCAGGAAGATATTGAGATAGACCAAATGGAGTTTGAGTATCCGTCTTCAACTCCTCCTCAGCCTGTTGAGAGCAAGCCGAATAAAAATTATCCGCAAATTTATAATGACTTGCAGCCTGCTGATTTTTCATACCTGCATGATATTGACCCTGATCAGTATTATGATATGAAAGACGCAGCGTGGTCTCCATATCCTTTGCTGAGACTTAATTCTGCAATATATTTTAAAGGGATTACAATTGAGCCCGGATATTATTTGTTGACTCCTCGTGAGCATAATGACAAATGGTATTTGTTATTTAAGCAAAATGGTGTTGTGGCACATATTATACCTGTTTATGAAAGAGATATAACACCTGAGCTTTTTTACGACAAGCATCTTTCCAAACCTAAATTAACAAAGGCTCAAAAGATTCATATGGGAACATTGGATTTTCTCGGTAAATTCAAGAGTACAAAACGAAAAGAACCGATAAAGAGTTATATGGAAATTAATGATTTGGAAAACCATTTTGTTTCGATAGTTATTTATTACGGAAGTCACAGATATGCGACTATTTTCAGAACGATAAGATTGTAAAATTTTGTAAACACCCTGAAATTTTCTTAAACAAAATGTTTTTATTAATATGTGTAGTAGTGTGTTTAAGGAATTTTCTATGAGTGGAATGAATGTAAGTCCTGTTGGTTTTCAGAGTAACGGTTTTTATAGTAAACCTCCAAATCCTATTGACGATTTGGTTTTAAAAGCAGAAGAAACAGTGAGAAGAACTAATCTTCAAAGTGCTGCAAAAACTCCTGCCGGAGCAGCTTTGGCTGCTGCAAAATATATTGCTACGGATGCATTAAAAGAATCTATAATATCTCCTGAGCCTAAGCTAAGACCATCAGGGGCAAAATACTTAAATTCCATGGCGGCTGTTAACAACTATAAAAAAAGCGGAATCTAAATTCCGCTTTTTATTTTATACCATTTCAATAGATTTATGTTTTGAAACAGAGTATCTTGATTTATAGTTTTCATATTTGTTAATGAATTCTATATCTTCATCTTTGTTTCTGTGGTTATATTCGTGTTTATCAATTGTTTGGTCATGAAGCTGAATAACGCTTGTTGCAATGTTTCCGCAGTGCGCTGCAATCCTTCTCAAATCGTTTAATAAATCAGAGAATAAGAAGCTTAATTCTGCTGTACATAAACCGTCTTTAAGTCTTTGAATATGTCGGTTTTTAACTTTTCTTATAATACGTTTGATTACTGCTTCCAACGGGTCTACCTCTTGAGCAAGTTGAATATTATCTGTTTTATAAGCTTCAAAAGAAACTGCAAATATTTCAGAAACTGCGTGTACAATAACTTTGAGTTCTTCTACTGCTTCAGGAGAAAGTTTCTTTTCACTTTCTTTAAGCTTTTCAGCTATTTTAAGCATATAAGTAGCGTGGTCTCCGATTCTTTCGTAATCCCCGATTGCAAGAAGCAGTTGAGAAATTCTTGCGTTATCCTCTTCTGTCAGTTCTTTTGCAGAAAGTTTAAGCATAAAAGCGTTTAACTTATCCTCAAACATATCAATTTTTATTTCGTTTGCCTGAATTTGCTCTGCTTTTTTTGCGTGATAGCTTTTTAGCATTTTAGTAGAGTTAATAAAGTTAAATTCTACCATTTCAGCCATTTTAAGTGATCTTGCATAACATTCTGCTATAGCAAAAGAAGGTGCTAATAACAATCTGTCATCAAGCAGAACGGTTTTATCTTTAACCTGTTTTTCAGGAACGGATGCAATTGCAATCTTTTCTATCAATTTAATGAACGGGAATAACATTGCCGCTGCAACAAGGTTAAATGAAGTATGAACAACCGCTACTCCGACAGGTGTAATATCTTTAGGCATAAAACTCAATGCAAAAATTTTATTCAATATTAAAACAGCAGGAAGACAAATCGCTACTCCGATTACATTATAGATAACGTGTACGGCCGCTACTCTTTTTGCACTTGTATTAACACCGATTGCAGATAATACTGCTGAAATACAAGTCCCTATATTTTCACCCATAATGATAGGGATAGCCATTCCGTAGGTAATTCCGCCGACCATAGATAATGCCTGCAAAATACCGAGAGACGCTGCTGAGCTTTGTATAATCATTGTAACAACTAACCCGACAATCATACCCAAAAACGGATTTGTAAATGCCACAAGAGCTTGTCTGAAACCGGGCATATCAGCTAACGGAGCCATTGCTCCCGACATAACGTTCATCCCGAACATTAAAAGTGCAAATCCCATTAAAACAGTTCCGACGTTTTTGCGTCGATTGCTTTTTGATACCATTATCATTGTTACACCGATAAGTGCCAATATAGGAGAAAAGGATTCAGGTTTTAGTAATCTTAAGAAGAATACTGAACTCTGAATCCCTGATAAACTTAAAATCCATGCTGTAACTGTTTTACCAATATTAGAACCTATAATAACACTAACTGTTTGTGATAATTTCATAATGCCTGAGTTTACTAACCCAACCAACATTACTGTTACTGCTGAAGATGATTGAACCGCTGCCGTAATTCCTGCACCGAACACCAAACTTTTTATCGGATTTGATGTCATCTTCTTTAAAATCTTTTCGAGCCTTCCGCCCGCAATTTTCTCTAACCCCGAAGACATTATTGAAATTCCGTAAAGGAAAAACGCTAAGCCTCCGCATAGTGTAAATATCGAGAATATGTCCATAATCTTTTCCTTCCTCATGCCCTAAAGGGCATATATAGCCAGTGTATCACAAGAAAAATTTTTCCTCAAATATTTAGATATGTAAAATTCTTGAGAAATTTGAATTTTTTTGTTACAATTCTTAATATTAGGCAAGAAAAAAGTCAATTTTTTATAGCTTAAATACTTTATATATACATAAGAGATATTTAACTATAAGAGAGGCATCAATGACTACTGAAAATCAATCCAAGTTTACTGTTATTACAAATAATGATTTGGCAAAGAAAGCAACTGACGGTTTGCAGACAAATCCGATAGCAGGTAATCATACAAATCCGTTTTACGAGAAATTGATGCAGTTCTCTGCCGACCAGAAAAGAAAACGATTTACGGTCGAAGATCTTCTAAGATAGGATAAAAATGTACCAAATAAAGAATAGAATTTACCCCGCTTTTGACAAAACACAAAAGAGCGGGGTTTGTAATTACTTAAGAGCGTTAGTGAAGCAAAATTTGGAATTGTCTGTTGATGATATTCTGGAGAAGTTTTTGGAAGATGAAAGATATTATCTGGAGCTCAATGCTTCCAGATTTCCGTTTCTATCCGAGTTTATTGAAGAAGAGGATTTCTTAAAAGATACGCGCGCGTATTTATATGAGTGCAAAAAGTACTATGATTATAAAGAAAAACAACGTCCTATAATGGAGGCGCAGAAAGAGTTTGAAAAAAAGAAACGTAAATTTTTGCAGGAAGTAAAAATGTCAAAAGAAGCTCCTACAAAGAAACAACTTTATTATTATGATAAACTTTGTAAAAGATACTCTGTGGAGAAAAAAGACGTAGAAGAGTTATCAAAGCTTGATTTAAGAGATGAAATAGAGAGAATTTTGAATGAACATGCAGAAGATTATAAAATTACTGACTGATGCGGGAATTGAGGAAAATGAAGCTAAATATGAAGTAAAAATGCTTCTGGAACACTTTTGTCATTATACCGAAAATGATAAAATGCGTGGTATATTACCTAATAAGGAGCAACTTGAGCTTATTAAATCGAAAGTAGAAGAACGAGTTGCGACACGAAAACCTGTTCAACATATTATTGGTGAATCTTATTTTATGGGTGAGTTCTTTAAGGTTTCTAAAGATGTTCTTATTCCGCGGGATGAGACAGAAATCCTTGTAACACGTGCGATTGAATTGATTCGTAAGCACGGATTTAAAGATGTTTTGGATATTGGAACAGGTTCAGGCTGTATTGCTTGCACTATTGCAAAGCAAACAGATGCTGTTGTATTGGGTGTTGATATTTCCTCAGATGCATTAAGAGTAGCTCTTGATAATGTTACAAAGCTCGGAATTAATAACAGAGCAGTATTTAGAAAATCTGATTTGTATTCAAAAGTTCGGGATGAAGAAAAATTTGATATGATAGTTTCAAACCCGCCTTATATACCTTATGGTACGGAATTATCAGAGGAAGTTATGCATGAACCTGAACTTGCACTTTTTGCAGACGAAAATGGTTTGGCAATTTATCGAAGAATCATCGAAGATGCTCCAAAGTATCTAAAACCAAACGGATACATTATGTTTGAGCTTGGAATTGATGAATCCGAAAGTGTAGCAGGCATGCTAAAAGAGCACTTTACAGATATTGTTATCGAAAAAGATTTGGCAGGAATAGACAGAATAATTTATGCTAAATTAGCTATTGCTTAATTCCGTTTCGTGCAAACTTGTTAAGGTCAATTAGGTCGTAAACATCTTTGATTTCACAATCAGGAGTCCATCTTGACGGGCAGATATCAATGCCGCCGCGTCTTGTATAAAGAGCCAATACAAATAACTTATCTCCTTCATCCAGAATGTTTTGCAGTCGTTTAAAAATCATCTCGCAGCACTCTTCGTGGAAGTGGAACTCTGAGCGGAAAGATGTTAGGTATTTAACCAAACTATCCTCTTTTATATGTTTTGCAGATTTGTAATAAATAAATGCATCACCAAAATCAGGCTGATGTGTAACACGGCAATTTGAGCGTAATGAATCAAATGTTAAATAATATTCTTGTTTATCTGATTCTTCAACTTCTAAAAGTTCAGGAGCTTCTTTGAAATTCTCTACCATTATATTTTTTTCATCTACAAGTTCCATTATGTTTTGGAATTTACTGAAAATGTCTGCTCTCGGACTATTGTTTTCTAAAAAATTAACTTCAACATTGGTATGGAGTTTTTCGCTTAAATCGTGTGCAATTGTTTTTTTGCATATTTCCAAGCATTCTCTTGTTGTTTTACCAAAACGTGACATGTTGAATGAATTAAGGTAAAGTTTAAGCGATTTTGATTCCATCAAAAATTCGTTATCGCAGTTATATTTTATTTTAAGAACCCTTGTTACCGGAATTCCGTTTTCTGTCATTGCCGAGAATTCATAGGCATGCCATATATCCCAGCCTATGAATGGTAAATTCTCATTGGAAATGGAGTATTGTTTTCTATTCTCCAAACGAGGAATCGGAAGTATTAATGAAGGATCATAGTTTGTACTGCCTTCTGTCCTTTTCCCTAAAAACTTTGAAGCTATTTTATCCGTAGTATTTTGCATAAGCTAATTTTATTCTTAACAAGAAAAAGTTTCAACAATTGGCGCATAAAAAACTTTCTTTGTTATATTATTTTTCTAAAGAGAGGAAATTATTATGATACACAAAGGTAAAACAAAAATTGTTGCAACATTAGGCCCTGCTTCATCTTCATACGAAATAATTTATAAACTTATAGAAGCAGGCGCATCAATGTTTCGTCTGAATACTTCGCATGGTACGGTGGAAGGACATTTGGAGAATATAAAAAATATACGAAATGCAGCTAAAGAATTAAATACCCATATTCCTATCCTTGTTGATTTGCAAGGTCCGAAGATTAGAGTAGGAAATATTCCTGAACCTGTAAAAATTACTAAAGATGAGAAAATCAGGCTAAAAGCTTGTGATTATGTTCCGGGGCTTATTCCTGTGGACTATGCGGGTATAGCTGATGATGTAAAAACTGGTGATAAAATTCTTCTTGATGACGGAAAAGTCGGTCTTGAAGTTTTGGGGGTAAAAGACTGTACAGTACAAGCAAGAGTTTTATATGGCGATACCATATGTCCCAGAAAAGGAATTAATCTTCCGGGTTCTACAGCAAGTCTGGATGCTGTTACGGAGAGGGATGTTGAGTTTATAAAATTTGCGATTGAGAATGGAGTGGATTATATCGCTCAATCTTTTGTGAGAGAAGCAGAAGATATTCATAAAGCAAAAAAATATATAAATCGGTTTGGAGGAAATATTCCTGTTATAGCAAAGATAGAAAAACCACAGGCTGTTGAAAACTTGGAAGAAATAGTTAAAACCGCAGATGGGATAATGGTTGCACGCGGTGATTTGGGTATTGAGATGTCGCCTGCGGATGTGCCGATTGTGCAAAAGATTATTATTAAAGAAGCTATAAAACAGAGAAAAGTTTGTATTGTTGCGACTCAAATGCTTGAAACAATGATGGAAGAGCCGATACCAACCCGAGCAGAAACTTCTGACGTAGCTAACGCGATTATGGACGGTGCTGATGCGGTTATGTTATCAGGTGAAACTGCGGCAGGCAAATATCCTGTGGAAGCGGTTTCAATGATGAGAAAAATTGCAGATAATACAGAGGAGAGCAAGTTCTGTAAATATGATTTGAGTCTTGATATCAATGATGATTATGAACTTTCTCCGCAGGCGATTGCAAATGCCGCTGTTAAAATGGCGCAGGATTTGAATGCTAAGGCAATTCTTGCATTTTCTCATACCGGTTATACTCCAAAACTGCTTGCAAAACTTCGCTCATCAGTTCCGGTAATGGCAATTTCGGATTTGGAATCAACCTGCCGCAGATTAAATCTATACTGGGGATTAGATAGTTATTATAAAGAGTGGGATGAAGTTTTGAGCCACCATATGTTAGAAAAAATAGATAAGTTTTTGTTTGAAAATACTAAACTTAAGAAGGATGAGAGAATTATTATAATCGGTTCAATTCCAAAACTGATTACAGGTAGAACTAATTTTATAAGGGTGCATAGAATTGGCGCTCCGGAAGGAAGATAAAAAAGAAGGGTTGGCTAAAAACCAACCCTTCTTTTTATTATAATGCGTTATATCCATACAGAATTTTGTACCCATTGTCTACAATTGCACCAGTGCAAGCTCTTGGATTTGTTGGTTTGATGGATTTGTTAGAGGGACATCCATTCTCCCATAAAACATTATTGTTTCCAGAGTATTCAGCATATTGCATTCCGCCATAAGGAATTACTGCACCATAATTGTCTATAACAACTCGAAACTGATCTTTTCCATATTTATTAGGTCCTTTTGCTCCATTTGTGTCAATAGTTATGAAACTATCACAGGATGAATAATATTTAGGAGATGTTGCCTGTCTTATAGTATAAGAATTCGGGTTATCACTTGTAAACACTATACCGTCTTTTGTTATAAATACAGGATAATTAGAAGAGCTTCCATTGATAGTATATTTTTTCATTTTATATGAACCATTCAAATAGGTTGGTAATGCCTCTAAGTAATATTTTGTGAAAATACCCTGATCCCCTTGGTGTCCATAACTTGCATTGATTTTTTTAGAACCACTTTCCAGTTGCATTTTTGCATTAACACTTTCTAATGTATTAATAGCTTTTGCCAATCCTGTTTCAGCAATTTGTTGCTGTACATTCTGTGTCAAGGCAGGTAAAGTCAATTTTGCTACAATGCCGACAATGCCCAACGTAATTAATATTTCTGCTAAAGTAAATGCTTTTAGTAATTTTTTCATAACATCCTCTTCTTATCATTCAAAATATACATAAATTATAACATATTGCTATAATTTTGACTAGTAGACAGGAATATCAATCGGATTTATCAATTTAACCGAAATTATGTCGCCTGTATTGATATTTACTTCTTTTCCTTTTCTGAACATATCAGCAACGCTGTCTCCGATAAAATATCCTGCTCCGCCGATAAAACCGCCTATTGCGCAGAAAGGAGTTGTAATATATTGCATGCCCGGAGCGGATTCTTTGACTTTCATTCCGTAATCAACTGAATTCTTTGTGATTTCAGCTCCTCTTGAATAATTATTTTTTACGGCTTCGCCATAACCGAGGTTTTTGTATAATCCTCCGTCATAATAAATGTTTTCAAACTGGCAAACTGCCATATCCAAAGGAATTTGTCTTCCGGTAGGTGTTACAACGTGGTCAAAATCAAGATATAACTTTGCTCCGCGAGAGAATCTTTTTGCAGTCTTTACTTCATTTATACTTCCGCGTACGACTGTTCCAGCAGGGATTACAACCCCTGTTTCCGAAGATTGTTCGTTTTTAATTGTAGCAGTGAATGAATCGCCCATTCCGCCGGTATAAGTCCCTACAGGCTGTAAGAATTCAAGTTGAAAAACTGTTCCCGCAGGAATTCTTTTTGTCCTTGCATTAGCATTAAACGTACCAGCTTGAACACTGCTTACACCTAATGATAGTGCCATTGCACCCAAAATAAATGTTTTTATAAATTTCATTTTTAACTCTCCTCTAGTACTCATAAGTATAGCACCCGAGTATTGAAAAATCTAGCGTTTCTTGATTAACTCCGATGCAACAATTGCTGTTATAGGAACACAAATTACAATTGCAATACTTCCAATCAGTGCCGAAGAAATTTCTGTCACAACCTGATTCAGATTAATAAATTTCTGTAAATCAATATTGGATGCAAGCATAATCAAAGGCAGTGAACCTCCTAAATAAACAAGTATTAAAGTATTTGCCATTGTTCCAATGATATCTCTTCCTACATTCATACCGCAGGTGAAAAGTTCTTTTACAGTTTTTGAGTTATCAACTTCATAGATTTCGTTAATTGTACTTGCAATTGACATCCCTACATCCATAACGGCTCCCAGTGTTGCAAGCATCATTGTTGCAATAATAATGGCGACAAAATCCAATTCAGGATGTGCAGCATATAGGAACATTGAGTTTTCGTTGCTGAATCCTGTAAGAGAAGCTGCTTTCACTGCTAAAAAGGATAATATTCCCGCAATAAGCAAGCTTAATATACAACCAAGTGTTGCAGAAGTGCTTTTTTTATTAAATCCCCCAACTAAATACATTGTAATTGCTGTTGAAAGAAGACAAACAATAATAGCTCCCAAAACAGGATGAAGTCCTGCAAGAATCATAGGTGAAAGAAGGTTGAATATTAATATGCATGTAACAATTATTGATACAAGACTTAACACCCCTTTTTTCTTTCCAACGTATATTAATAATCCGCAAAAAATCAAAGATAACCATACAAGCGTGGAAGAACGCTGTATATCTTCAATTGAGAAAACAAGACCATCTCCTTCGTCTTCGATGTGAAGAATAACTTTATCTCCTTTTTTTAGTTTGATATCATAATACGGGTTTCCTGTAAGAACATTATCAACAAGAACTAAATCGCCGTTTTTCAATTTGATTTCAACTGATTGCTTTGTTTGTGCAACAGCTGCATCCTCCGAATCTATATAATCAATTTTTTGAATAATCCCGGTTTGGGAAGGCAGGATTTCCGGTTCGTTTTCCGCATATACAAAACCCAATGATGCCAAAAACATTATCAATAATAATAAAAATTTTTTCATAATTAATCCCTAAAATAAATTAATCTGTTCGGAAGGTGCTTTTATCCCCAAATGTCTGTAACCTTCAGGGGAAACCTTTCTTCCTCGAGGAGTTCTTTGTAAAAATCCTGCTTGCAAAAGATAAGGTTCACAAACATCTTCAATTGTTCTGACATCTTCGCTTAAAGCTGCTGCAATAGTTTCAACACCAACTGGGCCGCCGTCATATTTGTCTATGATAAGATTCAATAGAGCTCTATCAGTTGTATCCAGTCCGAATGTATCAATTTTAAGTATATCTAATGATTCATTTGCAACTCTTTCATCAATTATTCCGTCGTATTTTACAATTGCAAAATCAGAAACTCTTTTTATTAATCTGTTTGCTATTCTTGGAGTGCCGCGTGAACGTTTTGCAATAGCTTTCGCGCCTTCTTCCGTAATCTGAATTTCTAAAAGCTTGGCAGTTCTGGTAACAACTTTTGCTAATTCATCAACCGTATAAAACTCTAACCTGTGAATCATCCCGAAACGGTCTCTTAGCGGACTAGAGAGTTCCCCGGCTTTTGTTGTTGCACCAATTAATGTGAATTTTGGAATCGGTACTCTCAAAGTTTTTGCGGTCTGGCTTTTCCCTGTTGTCATATCAAGAGTAAAGTCTTCCATTGCAGGATAAAGAATTTCTTCCGCAACTTTATTCAGACGGTGGATTTCGTCAATAAATAATATTTCCCCGCCTTTAAGCGACATTAATATCCCGATAATATCTCTGGGGCGTTCAAGAGCAGGAGCTGATGTTATTCTGATTTCAACTCCCATTTGAGATGCAATAACTCCCGCAATGGTGGTTTTACCTAATCCCGGAGGCCCGTAAAAAAGCAGATGATCTAACGGTTTTCCGCGTTTTTTTGCTGCTTCAAGTGTTATTTTAAGAGTTTCTTTCAGTTCACTCTGCCCGATATAGCTGTCAAAATCCTTCGGGCGTATAGAGTTCTCAAAACTCTTATCATACTCAATGGATTCAGCTTTAATATTAGGATTTTTTACCGTTTTTTGCTTAAAACTTTTGTCATCATCAGAAATAATTGCCATAACACAATGATAGCATAGGGATTTTATAACTACAATTGTAACGTAATGTAACAATTTTCTTCAAAAAGCTAAAGTATTTACCCCAAAATGCCGTAAATACTATTAAGGAAAACGAAAAGGAACAGTACACAATGGGAATGGCAGCGTCACAAGCTAGACTTCTATCTTTGACAAGCAGGCTCCATGACGTTGAGCTAAGAGCTCAATCGATAGAGGCTCAAAAGATAGCCCTTGCAACTCAGAAAGATGAGTTGTACGAAAACTACTGTGAAGCTTTAGATGCCACTAAGTTCCAAGTTGCGTTTATGGGTGCGGATGGTACAGGTAAAAACTGGGAAGTTGCAAGTTTTAAAAACTTGTGTACATATATGGGCAAAGAAAGATATCACGACTATGCTCTTAAAGATAACAGAACAGGCATGTTGATTGAGTCCGAAGAAGTTGTTGATAACTATAAAAAATTCGGCGGTGATAAATATGCATTTGCATGGGCAATGTTAGGTTATAGCGATACAGATGCAAGTTGGTCAGAAGTTGGCAGATCAGAAATGGCAAATGATGCTTGGGGTGGCTTTCAACTTGAGCGTTGGGCTGCTGATGGCGGGTCTTCAATTATGTCAGCTGCTGAATGGGATGCTTATGAAGCAGCAGAAGGTGAAGATAAAACAAATCTTGAAAATTTATATAATGAAATTAAGAAAGCTAATGATGAAGGCGATACCGAGAAACGTGATGAAGCTGTAGCAGCTTTCAGAGAAAAATTATATACAACAGCTTCTACAAGAGATGCTATTTTTAAAGCACAGGAAGGACCAAAATCAAATAAGACTTGGAACGATGTTTCTGATGAGTTCAATTTCTGGTGCCGTAAGTTTGAAGCAATTCAACAAGCAGGCGGTTGTACTGCAATTGATCCGCAGTTTGAAACAGGTTCTCAAGGTGAAACATGGCTTAAAAATATGGTTGAAGCAGGACTTATAACTATTCTTGAAAATGATGAATTAAAAGGCGCTTCTGCTAACTGGAAAGATACAAGTGTTGCTACAAGTACTAATGGCAACTATATTTCAGAAGTTCAAGATGACAAAGACTTGAAAAAAGCTGAAGCTGAATATGAACACGAATTAAGTATTATTAATACAAAAGATACTAAATTTGATAGAGATTTAAGTAAATTAGAAACCGAAAGAACATCTATTACAACAGAAATGGATGCTATTAAATCTGTCAGAGATGATAATATTGACAGAACATTCGGTATCTTCTCATAGATGTAAGATTTAAAACTAACCTTTTCCTTTTTTCCTTTTCTTTAGCCGCTTTATCCAAAGCGGTTTCTTTTTTAACAAGGGTCAGACGACATTTCACAACACTACAGGCTTTGCGTGAGACTACAGGTCGTCCTCTGCTGTGTCTGTTACAAGGGGGGGCGCGTTGGTGGGATTATCTCAGTTCTAATTTCTTAATTCGAGTTTGAATATCTTCCAGTAATTTTCGATTGATTGACATCAAATCCCCGATAATTGCTACAATTCCCAGTTGTACTGCGGTTAAAAGTAAAATTGCAGCAAGAATTAACGATTGTATGTGACCGTTGCCGGCACCATTCAGGTAATAATATAAAAATCTTCCTGTTACTCCAAAACCTGCTATAGCCAATATTGCAGCAAGTGAGATAAAAAATCTGAAAGGTCGATAGACAATAAACATTCTGATTGTCGTCTTCATTGAACGAAAAACGTATTCAAAAATATTTTTGAATAATCTTGAATTTCTTAGTTTTGGATTAACTTCGCACGGCACAGATTTTATTTTTAATCCTTTTGCGCCTGCCTGAATCAATGTTTCCATTGTATAGGTATAGTTATCAAAAACATTTAATTTAAGAGCTGCTTCTCTGGAAAAAGCTCTGAATCCGCTAGGTGCATCTTCCACAGGAGTTGAAGACAAGAGTCTTAATACCGCAGAACCGAGTTTTTGTAGGCATTTTTTCAACGGAGAGAATTCTTTGATTTCAAGAATATTTCTTGCACCGATTACAATATCAGCTTCTCCTGAAAGAACAGGTTTTACAAGATTTTTAATTCCTTCCGCGCAATACTGATTATCAGCATCCGTATTTACAATAATATCGGCACCGCGCTTCAATGCTTCCTGTAATCCCGAGCGGAATGCGTTGGCAAGTCCTTTATTAGGCTTAATTTCAAGAACACTTGCACCCCATTCTTCTGCAATTTGTGAAGATTTGTCGGTTGAACCGTCGTTAATAACAAGAATCTCTATTTCATCAATTCCGTCAACTGATTTTGGCAAATCGTTTAAGGTTGTTAAAAGAGTCTCTTCTTCGTTGTAACAAGGTATCTGGATAACAAGTTTTGTCATGCCCCTATTTTACAACAAAGAAAGTTACTTTGAAACTCTTAAATGTCTTTCGTCGCCTTCACCGATAGAAGTACTCTGTAATCCGTACTGTTCAATCAATTCGTGTTGTAATTTTCTAATTTGTGTATTTTGTGGTGCTAGTTCAATAACAGCAGCTCCGTCCATTACTTGTTTAACTGCAAGTTTTGCCTCATCAAGAGCAATCTCTGTTTCGTCACAAAATTCAGCAGCATCAGGATTGTCATAAGGTCTGATATCTAAAGCATCTTTCAAAACTTTTTGTATTTGTGCCATAGAGTTTGTTTTTACATAGAATATTTGAACTCTGTATTCTTTTGCGGTATTTAGGATTTTTGCTCCGCCTTTTGCAAAGTTCTTATGAGCAATTACAATATCGGCATCATCTACGTTTCTTGTGATTTCAACATTGAAATCCATTCTTTCGATAAGTTTTTCAACAATTGTACGAGAAACCGCATATAAATAAAGCTTTTTGAGCGGTTTATTCTGTTCGCAGTATTTTTGACGTGAGAACGAGAAATTCATCTGATTTTCATCAGGCTTTTTAACCTCAATAACCGGTTCAGGTTTAGGCTCTTCAATTTGAACTTTGTTAACGTATTCTTTGTCAACTTTCCTGAGTTCAGGTCTGATAGGCCAGCCTCGAAGTATATAGTCTACTGCTTCAGAGGCATTTTTATATACTGCTAAAGAATTTCTGTCTATAATCTCAATTACGATATCAAAAGTCGGTTGTTTTTCTCTTTCAAGAACCGTTTTTTGTGAAGCTCTTCTTTTTGCTTCGTCATCGCCCAGGGTAACGGATTGTATTCCGCCGACCAAATCAGAAAGCGTCGGATTCTTGATTAAACTCTCTAAGCTGTTACCGTGAGCAGTAGCAATAAGCATAACCCCGCGTTCAGCAATTGTTCTTGCCGCTTGAGCTTCTGCTTCCGTACCGATTTCGTCAACAACAATAACTTCCGGTGTATGGTTTTCAACAGCTTCAATCATAATATCTTTTTGATATTCAGGCTGTGCAACCTGCATTCTTCTTGCCGCTCCGATTGCCGGATGCGGAGTGTCACCGTCGCCTGCGATTTCGTTTGAAGTATCTACTATAACAACACGCTTGCCAAGCTCATCAGCAACAAGTCGTGAAATTTCTCTTAATTTAGTTGTTTTACCTACCCCTGGGCGTCCGAGGAATAAAATACTTTTTCCCTGTGTGCAAATATCTTTTATACAGGCAATAGTTCCTGTTACTACACGGCCGATACGGCATGTAAGACCTACGACTTTACCTTGACGGTTTCTTATGGCACTGATACGGTGCAGAGTTCCCGGGATTCCCGAGCGGTTATCATGTGTAAACTCTTGTAGATGTGACGTTACAAAAGTAATGTCTTCATCATTGATTAATTCGGAGCCGATTTTTTCAATCTTGCCGCCAGAATGTCTGATTTCGGGTAAACGCCCGATATCAAGTACAATTTCAATAACATCTTCAAGCTTTTCATACTCTAAATTGGATGCAATTTTAGGGGGCATAATGGAAAGAAGTTTTTCCACATCGTTTTGGAACTGTAAATTACTCGTCATATCTTATATTTAGACGCCTTTCTGCTCTCGCATTAAAGCTGGTAACTATCCAATGTCGTCTCCTACTAACATTATACCATATTTTTACACCCGATTTAGAATTTTGTCACACATGTTAAGAAATATTAAGACATCTTTAAGTGTCTTAAATACGCTTATAACCTATGTCATAGCACGAAAACTTGTAATAGCACTCAAGCTTTCATGTACTGTTCTGTGTACTCCGTTGCTTGCTCTGTGCATTGCTGTAATTGCATCAAATTTACCGTCTTGTAATGATGCATATTGTGCGGCTTGTTCGCTGTTAAGTTTATCAACACTGCCGCTGGCAAGTCCAAGGTCTCTCCAAAATGAGCCCAATTGATGAAGGAATCCTCTTTTTTCATCTCTGGCTTGAGTCCATGCCTGTTTGTAACCTTTTATTTCTTGTTTATTTTCTTCTAAAAATTTCTTAAGTTCATCATCATTATTGGCAAAAGATAACAATGCAGAATTTTTAGGAACAGAGACTCTTTCTCCGTCTTCTGTTACTACTGTAATATAAGCAGCAGATTCAGAAGAGACAGTTGCTGTCTTTCCGTCATATTGTATTCTCTCATCTGTGTTAAATTGAATAGCCAATATTATACTCCTTATTAATATAAAGTTTATATTTATTCAAAAATTGCTTTTTTTGTTAACATTTGTAAAAAAATCTTTAAAAACAGTTTACTTTCTTAAAATGATGAAATAATAATGTTGGTATAGGAAGAGATAAGCTAAATGGATTAGTATAGTTTTTAAGGAAAAAACAAAAGGCTTATCGATTCAAAAAAGTACATATCGTTTTTTAAAGAGAGTATTTTAGCGGGTATTATAACCCCCGTTTTATCGATGCTGTATGGATACAGTGTCGGTGAGTGGCTATGCGCATGGACTGCGCATAAGGAGTGTAGAAAAGTACGTATCGAAGAGAAAGGAGATCCCAATTATGGCACTCACAATCAACACAAACATTTCCTCTATCATTGCTCAGAGGAGCTTAAACAATGCAACTAACGGTTTGAATGATGCATTGGAAAAATTGACAACAGGTTACAAAATTAACCACGCAAAAGACAACGCAGCAGGTTATTCTATCGCAAACCAATGGGTAACAAAACTTGGTTCTATTGATGTAGCAGCTGATAACGCAGCTACAGGTTCAGACATGTTAACAACAGCAGAAGAAAGTTATAACCTTCTAACAAGCCACTTGCAACGTGTTAGAGACTTGACTGAACAAGCTGCTAACGGAACTTACGGTTCACAATCTTTAAGAGCTATTCAATCAGAAATCGCGGCAAGATTGTCAGAAGTTAACAGATTGGCTGCTAACTCAGAATTTAACGGTATCAAATTGATGAAATATGATATGGAAAAATCTGAAGCAGAAAACAGCAATGTTGGTATCACAAAAGCAGGTGTTAACCTTCAAGTTGGTCTTTATGCAGATAAAGACAGTGTTATTAATCTTGATATTGAATTATTCAAAGATGCAAGTTTAAAAGGTTTGTTCTTTGGACAATTAGGAGAAAAAGACCCTACAACAAGTGCTGAAAATCCTCAAACATTGGGTGCATTACTTCAAGCAGCAGGTGCAGCAAGTGATTCTCCTGATTTTTCACTTGATGAGACAGTTCAGGCATTTGCAGCAGCATGTACAGGTTTGAAATATGAAGATGGTGATTTCTCAATGCTTGGTTTAGCTGATAATACTCCAAAAGAATTACTGCACTTCCTTGATACTGCAATCAATGAAATTTCTGAAAGAGTAACAAAAATCGGTGCTGTTCAAAACCGTGTTGAATCAGCTATTACAGCTCTTGATGTACAGTCTCAAAACTTGTCATCATCACTATCTACTTTACGTGATACTGATGTTGCGGAAACTTCATCAACTTATATTCAACAGCAGATTCTTCAACAAGCTTCTGCTACATTATTATCAACTGCTAACCAGTTACCAAGTATGGCACTTAACCTTATTTAGTAACAGGTAAAAAGGAGAAAAGGAATGAACAATCAGCACAATGGAATGTGGTGCGAGTTGTTTGATTAGGGATATTAAAAGGTTGCGCATAACGCGCAACCTTTTGTCTAATTACAATTGAATCATTTTATGCTAGGATTTAGGTTATGAGGGAATTGGATAAAGTTTTAGACAATATGAAAAAGGGGATTGAATATCCTTTTTTACTGGAGTTTTTGGATGAGCCTTCTAAAAGAATTCGCTCTCGTCTGGCTATTTTGTATTTAAAAACGGCAGAGAAAGAATTGAATGATGAGATATATAATATTCTGACAGCAGGAGAATTGATTCATAATGCTTCTCTGCTTCATGATGATATAATCGACGAAGCAGAATCAAGACGGGGTAAAACTACTATCGGAGTAAAAATCTCTCCTAAAATATCAATTCTTGCAGGTGATTATTTGATTGCGCAGGCAATGTCTAAAATCTTGGAAATAAATAATCCTGATATTCTTAATATTTTTAAAAACTGTACTAAAACTATGTGCGAAGCCGAATTTCAACAATATTTTCAACGAGGACAAATCCCTTCCAAAGAAGATTATATTAGTATTTGCCGAGGTAAAACAGGAGCTCTTTTTGCTGCAATTTTAGAAAGCTGTGCTCTCTTAGCAGGCATGGATAGTTCTGCTGCGCGTATTTTGGGAGAAAATTACGGAATATATTTCCAGATCAAAAATGATTTGGATGCAGTATCTGCCGAGGAAGATAAAAAGAATGGTATTTATACTGCAAATTCTGTTTTAGGGATTGAAAAGACTCTATATTTATTAGATAATCTGAAAGAAGAGATGAGTAATCTATTAGGAGTATTTCCTGAAAGTATTTACAAACAGGAATTAGAGGGGCTATTTGCATTATGATAATGATTGATAAAGAAAAGTTAAAAGCAGGTTTTAAAGAGTTTGTAGATACGCTTGTTTTTGTTATTGTTGCAATGATTATTATAAGATTTGCTATAGCTGAGCTTCGATGGATTCCTTCCGGTTCAATGAAACCTACTCTTGTTGAAGGTGACAGAATTGTAATTGAAAAACTTACAAAATATCCTAATATTTTGAAACATCATAAATTTGAAAATACTCCAAAACGGGGTGATATAATGGTATTTTACCCGCCATCAACTAAGTTGGAAATTACTCCATGGAAAGTTTTTAGCCGTTTAACAGGTTTTTTCTGCAAAGATGCTGCTTATATTAAACGTGTTATCGGACTTCCTGGTGAAAAGTTTGAAATTAAACAGGATTCAACTACAGGTAAGTCTACTGTTTATATTAATGACAAACCCCTGGAAGAAGATTATATTATGAGTGAATATGATTTTGGCAAATGTCGTGAACAGATGATGTGCGGACCGTTTATAATTCCTGAGGGACATTATTTTATGATGGGTGATAACCGCGGGCATTCTTCTGACAGTCGTTTCTGGGGAACTCTTTCTCAAGAAAGATTTATTGGACGTGCGGTCTTTACATTCTGGCCTTTAAATCATATCGGAACTATTGACTAATTTTATACATAACAACAGCAGCAGAAACGCTTAGGTTAAGTGATTCAACATCCGAAGCCATCTCAATGGTTACATTTTTTGTGGCAAAATTCTTTAATTCTTCGCTTAATCCGTCAGCTTCCGAACCAAACATAATAACTGCTTTTTCACTTGGAGTGTAATCTTTTAAATTGATAACATTATCTCCTTTTGGTAAAGTGGCAATTCTCTCATATTCATTAAATATGCTCAAATCATTAGTTTTTATTACAGGAACTTTCCATAAATTACCAACAGCGGAACGAACTGTTTTAGGATTATATAAATCAACCGTTTCACCATATAAAATAATGGCGTCAATGCCGAAGGCAGCAGCTGTTCTTAATATTGTTCCAAGGTTTCCTGCATCTTTTATTCCTTCTAATAACACAACTTTTTTATAGTTCTCTGACCATTTGTGATTAACCTGTTTTGCAACCGCAACCGCTTTTGGTGCTGTTTTGGCATCAGAAATCTTTGATAAAACAGCCTCCGTGACTTCAATTCGCTGTGGTAATTCTTCAAATCCTTCCGTAGAGAATAGATGCACTATTTCTAACCCTGATTGAAGTGCTTCTTCAATACATTTTTTACCTTCCAGAATGAATAGTCCACTTTCATCCCTATATTTACCCTTGAGGAGTTTTGCGGTTTCTTTAATTAAGTCGTTGTTTACGGAAGTTATTTTCATAATACCTCAAATTCCTTTAGCCATTCTTTTTCTTGTGCTGTTAATAGTGAATAATCAATTAATTTACCCTCATATCCCATTTTAACAAAAGAACAATTTTTGCCGTTTTTTCTGTAACATGAGTTTTCAAGCCTTACACCGAAATATTTAGGATTATATAATCCGGGTTCAATTGTAAAACACATATTGTCTTTAATCTCGGTGTGTGCAATTTCGCTTTGATTCAAAGCCGGCGGTGCTTCGTGGACATTTATTCCAATGCCGTGACCTAATCCGTGCGAGAATGTAAACCCTTCAATTGCTCCATCCAGAATTTTATGTGCCAGTTCATCATGTTCAAAACCTGTTTTTGCATTTAGGTTATATGCGTTTAAAAATGCTTTTAAAACGGTTGTATAAACCTGTTTTTGCAGCTCTGACGGATTTCCTTTAACAAAAACTCTTGTAATATCAGTTGCCAATCCGCTTTCATAATATGCTCCGCAGTCAATTAAAACCAGGTCTCCTTCTTTTAAAATTACATCTTTTGCATTTTTAGAATAATGTGCAAGTGCAGAATTTTGGTTAACAGCAACAATTGAATTAAAGCTCAAAGATTTTGCTCCATATCGGATAAACTCTTCTCTTAATTGTTTTGCAATATCATATTCTGATAAAGTATCATTAGCTTCAATATAATCCCTGATTGCATTTACAGCCCTATCAGTTTTTTCAAATGCTTGTTTATAAGCTTCAATCTCTTCATCCGTCTTTACTGATTTTAAAAATTTAACCCCTGATGGATTATATACAGGTTGTTTTATTAAAGAATAATCCCAAGCATTAATAGAATGCTTATCAACAACCAGTTGTCCTTCAAAGTTTTTTAAATATGTTTCACAAGCCTTATTATCAGTGAATAATAGCATATCGTCATTATTAATAACAAGTTTTGCCCAAATCTTTGAAGAACAATCTTTGGAAAAATCTCTATAGCCTGTAAGATAGGAAACTTCTTCCAAGTTACTTATAAATACAGGTTTTTGCGGGGTAAATAATTTAGGTTTACAATTTGTTTTATCGTGCGGTTCTTGATGCGGTTCTGTGAAATTATTAATCGGGTCTTCTTCCAATAATTTTATTTTATACCCTTTAAACCCTTCTAATCGTGCTTGTGAAACTTTTTTTGCAACAATGCCTAATGTTTTTTTAGGGTTAATAAGTTTTCTGACCTCTTCATCTTGTTTCTGCCCAAGCTCTAATTTAACAACAGTTACGCCCTTTTTCGCTTCTAAATCTGCCTGAGTATGATATCTTCCATCCACAAAAAGATAAATATTATCAGATGTAATTAATGCATCTCCCGTAGAGCCTGAAAAACCTGTTAGTGTATATCGCGCATTTTCACTTAATGAGGAATACTCCACTAAGTATTCGTTAGTGGAGTTTACCAGTAAATAATCAATTTTAAGTTTATCCAGTATTTGATTCACTTTACCTCTATGCATCGATTCCTGTGCATTTGATTAAGTGCCAACCGAATTGTGTTTCTACAGGTTCTGAAATTTCGCCTTCTTTAAGAGCAAAAGCTGCATCTTCAAAAGGTTTAACCATCATCCCTTTACCGAACCATCTAAGATCTCCGCCATCGCGTCCGGATGGGCATTTTGAGTATTCTTTTGCTAAATCTTCAAATGCTACACCGTTTTTAATATCTAACAATAAATTTTCTGCCTGTTCTTTAGTATCTACTAGAATGTGGCTTGCTCTGATTTTCATAATATTCTCCTTATTAATTACTATTTTATTCTAACATAAAAGCGGGGAAATGATTTTATCATTTCCCCGCTCTCTTTAAAAAAAAGCCGGTCAAAAGACCGGCATTAATATCAACCAACAATTTCTTTTACTTCAGCTTGAAGGTTTTTAGAATCAACCTTAATACCAGGGCCCATAGTTGTTGTTAAATAGATAGATTTAACATAAGTACCCTTTGCTGAAGCAGGTTTTGCTCTAAGAACAGCATCTGCCAATGTTCCGAAGTTCTTAACCAAATCTTCGGTTGCGAACTGAACTTTACCGATAGGACAGTGAATCATACCCTGTTTGTCAGCTCTGAATTCAACTTTACCGGCTTTAGCATCTTGAACTGCTTTTGCGATGTCAAGTGTTACTGTACCTGTTTTAGGGTTTGGCATCAAGCCTTTAGGACCCAAAACACGACCTAATTTACCTAACATACCCATACAGTCAGGAGTTGCAATTAATGTATCAAATTCAAACCAGCCTTCAGAAATTTTATCAATGATATCTTCTGTACCGTAGAAATCAGCGCCTGCGTCTTTTGCTTCGTTAACTTTTGGTCCTTTAGCAATAACGCAAACACGAACTTCTTTACCCAAACCTGCAGGTAATACTACAGTTGAACGGATTTGTTGATCAGCGTGTTTAACTTCGATACCTAATCTCATGTGGCATTCAACTGTTTCGTTGAATTTTGCTACTTCTTTAGAGATTTCTTGTAATTTTACTAATGCTTCACGGCCGCTAACAGGTTGTTCAAACCCTGCAAGAAGCTCTTGAAGTTTCTTTTGTTTTTTAGTTATTTTAGACATTTTATTTATTTCCTTTCATGGTGATAACGGATTTTGAAATCCTTCCATTTTGTTATTATGCTTCTTCCTTAACAGTAACGCCCATTGCTCTGCAAGAGCCTGCAATCATTTTTACTGCAGCATCCATAGAAGTTGCGTTTAAATCGTTCATTTTGATTTTAGCGATTTCTTCTAATTGTGCTCTTGTGATTTCAGCTACCTTAGTTTTATTAGGCACTGCTGAGCCTTTAGGAAGGTTTAATGCCTTTTTAATAAGAACTGGAGCTGGAGGTGATTTTGTTACGAATGTGAAACTTCTGTCTTCGTAAACATCAATAACTACCGGAATAATATAACCAGCTTGTGATTCTGTTCTAGCATTGAATTGCTTACAGAAGTCCATGATGTTAACACCATGCTGACCCAAAGCAGGACCAACCGGTGGTGATGGATTTGCTTTACCAGCTTCGATTTGAAGCTTGATTTTTCCTACTACTTTTTTTGCCATTTTGTTCTCCTTTCGTGGTCCAAACGGGG
>JAMPIM010000016.1:0-7332 GCA_023662705.1 Candidatus Gastranaerophilales bacterium
TTTATTCTAGCAAACTGCTGTTGCAGTTAATGACTTTTTTAAGGTTTCAACCTTATCTAAGTTTTCCCAAGGTACAACTAAATCAGTACGTCCTAAGTGACCGTAAGCAGCAAGTCTCTGGTAGAATTTACCGCCGTTTTTAGCAGGTAAGTTTCTTAAATCAAAATCTTTGATAATAGCTGCTGGTCTAAGGTCGAAGTTAGCACGAACTAAATCAGAGATTTCATCATCTGAAATTCTTCCTGTACCAAATGTATCAACGAAGATTGAAACAGGTTCTGCAACACCGATAGCATAAGCTAATTCGATTTCGCACTTGTCAGCAAGTCCTGCTGCAACAATGTTTTTAGCAACATATCTAGCTGCATAAGCTGCTGATCTGTCAACTTTTGTAGGATCTTTGCCGGAGAATGCTCCACCGCCGTGACGAGAGTATCCGCCGTAAGTGTCAACGATAATTTTTCTACCTGTTAAACCTGAATCACCTTGAGGTCCGCCAACAACGAAACGTCCTGATGGATTGATAAGAATGATTGTTTCAGAATCTAACTTGATTTGTTCTGTTTCAAAAACGTAATCGATAACGTGTTTTTTCAAGTCTCTGTTAATAATTTCTTGAACTTTTGAGTTATCTGTTTCACCATTAATTTCTGCTGAGTGTTGGGTTGAAAGCAATACTGTATGGATTCTTGAAGGTTTGCCGTCAACATATTCAACAGTTACTTGAGATTTTCCGTCAGGTCTTAAGTAGCTAAGAAGTCCTTCTTTTCTAACTTGAGCTAATCTGAAAGAAAGTTTGTGAGCCAAGCTGATTGGCAATGGCATTAATTCAGGTGTTTCGTTACAAGCATAACCAAACATAATACCTTGGTCGCCAGCACCTAAGTTTTCTGTTTCAGATTTAGATGTATCAGCGTTTTCGCTTCTTGTTTCAAGAGCTTTGTTTACACCGCCTGCGATATCGCAAGATTGCTCATCGATACTAGTAAGAACTGCACATGTATTGCAATCGAAACCGCCACCTGAAGTTCCTTCGTAACCGATGTTTTTAACTGTATCTCTAACTACTTGCGGAATATCAACATAGCAGTTTGATGTAATTTCACCGCAAACAAGAACCATACCTGTTGTAGCAGTAGTTTCAGCCGCTACACGTGAGCTTGGGTCTTTTGTTAAGAATTCGTCTAAAATTGCGTCAGAAATCTGATCGCATACTTTGTCGGGGTGTCCCTCTGTTACTGATTCAGAGGTAAACAAAAATTTTTTTGATGTCATTTTTCATTACTCCTTAATTTATATACTACCGGTAAGGTTTTTAATTCCGACCCGGTTACACATTAGCAACATTGTAGTACGGGGGTAAATAAAAAGCAAGTGTTATGATTCCGCGATTAAAAAAGTAGTGTGCGTTATTTGACGTGTCCTGTTTGCTAGTACCCTTTCTTAGATGAGAGTTCCTGAAGAGACAATGTGTAAATCTGTCACCATCTATTGTGCATTATTTTTTAAACTATCAGCATAGGCTTTAATTGCTTCATCTACATTTGCTTCTTTTGCAAGATACTCAGCTTTATCACGTTTTACTGTTAGTAAAGTCGCTTTGTATGCGTCTGTTATATCTTTTGAACTCACATACTTTCTATATGTATCTTTATTAGGATTGTTTACAAATTCTGTAGAATCTGCTATTTCTTGCTTACGATTCTCCTGTAGACCGCTTTTGAATATATCAATAGCGTGGTCATAATCGTATTCTTTAACAAGATTAAGACTTTCCATCATTCTCAAATCTGATAAGGATTGTATTGCTTCTACTTCTGGAGTGGTAGTTGTTTTTTCGGTCTTATTATTACAAGCGGTTAAAGCCCCGCCCGCGATAGTCAATGCAGCAACTGATCCCAATGCAATTTTTCTGATTCCTAAATTCATGATATTCTCCTTTATTTTGTACACACTATAAATTTTCTAAATTAATGGAATTGCTTTTTTTTTTGAGTTGTAACAACATTGTTACAAAAAAGAGCCCGAAGGCTCTTTTTATTTTACAACGATATTAACCAGTTTTTTCGGAACTACAATTACTTTAACTATTGTTTTTCCATCGGTTAATTCTTTTACTTTAGCACTCGATAAAGCAAGTTCTTGCAACTCGTCATTGCTTGCTCCTTCATCAGCTTCAAGTTTATCTTTAACTTTGCCGTTCACCTGAACTACAAGAGTGATTTTGCTTGCCTTAGCAAGGTTTTCATCCCATTCGCACCAAGGTGCATCATGAATTGAACCCTCGAAACCAAGTTCTGTCCAGATTTCTTCTGACATGTGAACTGTTACAGGTGACATTAATTTTATTAATGAGATTACAGCAAAGCTGAATACATTTTTATCTTCTTCTGTCCATTCAGAAACACTGTTGCGCCAATCGTAGATTGCGTTAGTAAGTTCTCTGTATTTAGAAATAACAGTGTTGAACTGGAAGTCATTAGAAATGTCGTTTGTAATTCCTTTAATCATAATATGGACTAAACGTACCAAATCGTCATTCTTGCGGCTTAGAGGGAACTCAAGTTTATAATCTTTGTTAATAAACTCAATATTTTCGCTTACAAGTCTCCAAACTCTGTTTAAGAACTTGTAACAGCCTTCTACACCTGCATCAGACCAGTCAAAGTCACGTGCCGGAGGTGAATCTGAAAGAATGAATAATCTTGCAGTATCTGCTCCATAGTTTTCAAATATTTCATCAGGGTCTACTGTATTACCCTTAGATTTTGACATTTTAGAGCCGTCTTTTAATACCATACCTTGTGTTAAAAGGTTTTTGAACGGTTCATCAAAGCTCAATAGACCTAAATCCTTAAGGGCTTTAGTAAAGAATCTTGAATATAGCAAGTGTAAGATTGCGTGCTCAATACCGCCAACGTATTGGTCTACAGGCAGCCATTTGTCTACAAGTGTTTTTGCAAACGGTAATTCTGAATTTTTAGCATCTGAAAATCTTAAGTAATACCAGCTTGAGCAAACAAATGTATCCATTGTATCCATTTCGCGTCTTGCTTTTCCGCCGCAAATCGGGCAGGTTGTTTCAGCAAAAGTTGGAGATGTTGTAATAGGTGATTTACCAACTACTGAAAAATCAACATCTTTTGGCAACATTACAGGAAGATTTTCTTCTTTTTCTGGAACGATTCCGCACTTGTCGCAATAAACAACAGGGATTGGAGCTCCCCAGTATCTTTGACGTGAAATCAACCAGTCACGAAGTCTGTATTGGGTTTTAAATTCACCAAACCCTTCATCAACAGCTTTTTGAGTAATAGCTTTTTTAGCTTCGGTATTTTTCATACCATTGAATTCGTTTGAATTAACAAGTACCCCTTCTTCTGTATAAGCTGACTCTGAACAATCAGAAGGGTTTTCAGGGTTCTGAATAACAACCTTCAGCGGCATATTATATTTCTTAGCGAAAGCATAATCTCTTTCGTCATGTGTAGGAACTGCCATAACAGCGCCTGTTCCATATTCAACAAGAGCGTAATCTGCTGTCCACAACGGGAATTCTTCTCCTGTGAACGGGTTGATACAGTGAGTACCCAGAGGTACACCTGTTTTTTCTCTATCAGTAGAAAGTCTTTCGATTTCAGTTAATTTACGAGCATTAGCTCTATATTCTTCAACTGCATCTTTATTATCAGGAGTTGTCAGCTTTTCAATATCTTTGTATTCAGGAGCTACAACAAGGTAAGTAATACCATGCACGGTGTCAGGTCTTGTTGTGTAAACAGGAACTTCAAGCCCTTCAACTTCTTTAACTTTGAATCTGAAAATAGCACCTTGTGATTTTCCAATCCAGTTAGCCTGCATTGTTTTAACATTATCGCCCCATCCGTCAAGGAGTTTGAGGTCATCTAATAATCTTTCAGCATAATCTGTAATCTTGAAAAACCATTGAGAAAGATATTTCTTTTCTACTACGTTGTCACATCTCCAGCACTTGCCGTCTATTACCTGCTCGTTTGCAAGAACGGTTCCGCATTCTTCACACCAGTTAACAGCTGCTTCTTTTTTGTAAGCTAAGCCTTTTTTGTAAAGCTGTAAGAATAACCACTGTGTCCATTTGTAATAATCTGGTTTGCAAGTAGTTACTTCTCTTTTCCAATCATAAGACAAACCAAGCATTTTTAGCTGTTTTGTCATATAAGCAATGTTTTCATCAGTCCATGTTTCAGGGTTTGCGCCATGCTTCATAGCTGCGTTTTCAGCAGGAAGTCCGAAACTGTCCCAGCCCATTGGATGAAGTACGTTATACCCTTGAGCTTTTTTAAATCTTGCAATTACGTCTGTAATTGTGTAGTTTCTAACGTGTCCCATGTGCAGTTTTCCTGATGGATACGGGAACATTGATAATGCGAAATACTTAGGTTTATCACTATCATCAGGTGTATTGAATACATCTTCTGCTTCCCATTTAGCCAGCCATTTTTTTTCTATTTCCTGCGGAAAATATCCCTGTTTCATTAGCTTCCTCCATTATTTTAAGATTATTTTAGCACAAAAATACTCATGTAGAGCTTTTCTTATTAAAAATAATTATTATAATAGATATATGAAGAAATTATTTATTTTGTTTTTTGCATTTTTTTTCGCTTGTACGGTACATGCAGAAGTCTTAGAAGCAGGTGTTTCAATAGAAGAAGTTCCAAAAGCTTTGTATGGCGGATGGCGGATAACTGCTCATCTTGATACAACAAATGCGCATTCATCGTTCAAACCTCAAAGTCTTGATTTTTGGACCCTATCACGCGTTGGTGATTCTATAACACTTGATAATCCTTATAGCGGTGCTAATACAACAATATCTGTTAAAACAGTTGAAGGGAATTTGGTAGTTTTTTCTAAACAAACTCCTTATGACAACAACAAAGTTCTAACAGATATTGTAACAATTCGTCTAAATGAAGACTCATTTACGGGTATCAATGACTTAAAGCTTGAAACATTCTCCTTAATTGATAAGCATTTGATGAAAACTGAAACAGCAAAATATGTTATCAAAGGTGAGAAAATTTCAGGAGATAGTATATTACCCTAGCAGCCTTCGGTAAACATGTCTTTGCCTACTGAACAAAGCGGGCAAACCCAATCTTCAGGTAAGTCTAAGAAATCAGTTCCCGGTTGGACACCGTTATCAGGATCACCTTTTTCAGGGTCATAAACATAGTGACAAACTTCGCATACGTATCTTTGCATAATTATTTCCTCCTTTTTCTTCATTAAACTATAAGCCCAAAGATTTTACTATTGTATTTACAACATTATCCAATTCGGCAATTTGTTCTTCTTTAAGCGTTGATTTAATGCAGAAATTATCGCTTAAGAATTCTGAACCTTTTAGTTTTTCCAGCTCTGCTCGCATTAAGCTGCCGCAAGTTGCAGCCCACGAACCGTTTTCAATTAGAAAATATTTTCTGTTTTGAAGATTATGTGATACAAGATGGTTTATAAATGTATCAACGGATTCAAATATGCCTGTATTATAAGTAGTTGAGCCTAATACAATATGCGAATACTTAAACGCTTCCGCTAATACTCTTGAATGGTCAGCGTAAGACATGTTAAACATTTTAATATTCTTCACTCCTTTATCAGCAAGTTTTCCTGCTAAAATTTCAAGAGTATTTTCTGTGCCGCCATAAACAGATGAGTATGCGATTAGAACTCCATTTTCTTCCGGTTCGTAAGCTGACCATTTCCCATATTTTTCTAATATTAAATCAATATGGTTCTTAATCATTAGACCATGAAGCGGACAAATTGTCTGAATATCAAGTGCTGCGGTCTTTTTAAGAAGCATTTGAACCTGCATTCCGTATTTGCCGACAATATTCGTGTAATAACGTCTGTATTCATCTAAATTGAGCTCATTATCTATTAGGTTTCCGTTGATTGCTCCAAAAGAACCAAAGGCATCAGCAGAGAATAGTGTTTTAGATTTCTTATCATAAGTTACCATAACCTCTGGCCAATGCACCATCGGAGCAAGTATAAATTGAAGTTCATGAGAGCCTGTATTTAATGTATCGCCTTCTTTTACAATAATTGAACGTCCCTGTAGATCTAAATCAAAAAATTGTTTAATCATCTGTTGTGCTTTTGCAGTGCAAACAATTTTTGTTTCGGGATATTTTTCCATCACACATTCAATTAATGAGGCGTGATCAGGTTCCATGTGATGAACAACCAAATAATCTAATGGTTTACCTTCCAATGCAGCTTTTAGGTTTTCAAAAAATTGAATATCACAAGATTTATCAACTGTGTCAAAAAGTACTGTTTTTTCATCTTTTAATAAATATGAGTTATATGACATTCCATCAGGAACTTTATAAGCGCTTTCAAAAAGTGAAAGTCTTCTGTCAGAGCATCCTATATAAACTAAATCATCAGTAATTTTTCTAACATTATGCATATTTATACCTCTACATATCCGATATACGGGATATTTCTGTAATATCCGTCATAATCCAATCCATAACCAACTAAAAACTTATCATCAACTTCAAAACAATAATAATCCGCATCAATATCAACTTCACGCTTAACTCTTTTATCAAGAAGTGAGCAGAATTTTAAGTCTTTTACTTTAAAGTTGAGGTTAATAAAATCAACAAGGAATTTTGCAGTATGTCCAGTGTCAATAATATCTTCAATAATCAAAACATTTTTGCCGTTTAAATCAGGAAGTGAAATATCAACAGCATTAACTTTTCCTGATGTTGTAAACCCTGAACCATAACTTGAAAGTCTGATAAATTCCATTTTTACAGGCATTTTCAGATGTTTGGCAAGATCAGTCATAAACATAACAGAGCCTTTTAGTACACAAATCAGGTAAACTTCTTCATCTTTATAGGTATTATTTAGCAGTTCTCCCAGTTTGTGAATCTCTTTTTGGATATTTTCGGCATTAAATAATACTTTTAAATCGCTCTCTTTTATCATTTATCCTACCTCAATTACGTGTGTTGGAACTTTTGTTACTCCGATTTTATCACTTAAACCGACTCCTACAACCCACAAGATTTCATCTTTGTTAGCCAGCAGGAGTAATTCATCCCGCTTGTGTTTGCTTACACCTTTGGAATTCAGGTATTTTTTTAATTTCATGCTGCCACGCATTCCGAACGGATTAATAATATCTCCGTCTTTGCGTGTTCTTACGGTTAGCGGCAGTTTAACTTTTGATAAATCTACATAAACAAAACTTGCAGAAGCATCCGGGAATATAAAAATTTCTTTTTCTTCATATTTTTTTAGAGTAAGAGTTTTATTTCC
>JAMPIM010000016.1:7432-37980 GCA_023662705.1 Candidatus Gastranaerophilales bacterium
AGAATTCATGATAATGATGCAGTTATTTTCTTCAACTACAGACCTGATAGAGCACGTGAGATAACTAAAGCTGTTAACTTCGCAGATTTTGACGGTTTTGAAAGAAAGAAAGTTCTTAAAAACATCTACTACTGCACAATGACAAGCTACGAAGCTACATTCACATTCCCTGTTGCATTCCCTAAAACAAAACTTACAAACATTTTAGGCGATGTTTTGGAAGCTAACGGAGTAAACCAGTTCAGAACTGCTGAAACAGAAAAATATGCTCACGTAACATTCTTCTTCAACGGCGGTATTGATGAACCTCAGCCTCACGAAACTCGTAAACTTGTTGCTTCACCAAAAGTAGCAACTTACGATTTACAGCCTGAAATGAGCGCTCCTGAAGTTTGCGAAAACGTTCTTGAAGCTATCGAAAACAAAGATTACGGATTCATCCTTGTTAACTTTGCAAACCCTGATATGGTTGGTCATACAGGTGTTATCGAAGCTGCGACAAAAGCTTGTAAAGTAGTTGATGAATGCGTTGGTAAAATTGCAGATAAATGTAAAGAATACGGAGTTACAATGCTCCTGACAGCAGACCACGGCAACGCTGAAACAATGGTTGACGAATCTACAGGAAAACCTCAAACAGCTCACACAACAAACGAAGTACCTTTCGTTATAATCAATGCTCCAAAAGAAATTGAACTTAAAGAAGATGGTGCTTTATGCAATGTTGCTCCTACAGTTCTTGAATTAATGGGAATTGATACACCTGAAGAAATGAGCTGCGGCAGCTTAATTAAAGGCTAAATACATTCGCGGAGAAATATATGACTGAAACAAAACCTTTAGATATAGATTTATCATTGAAGAAAAATAATGTTGATGAGTTTTTCTACAACCTTAGTGAAAACCCTAACGGATTCAAAAACAAGGATTTCCGCTATACTTTAAGTTTGATTTATCAGCTGGTAGAAGACGAGTTTGAAGGAATTTTCTTAAGCCCGAATTCTCCTGTAAGAAACACTGATTTTTATTTGATTAACAGAAAAGGCAAATTGTCTTTCTTTGTTACACCAACAAATAATTTTCAGTTTTATCTAAAATCTAAAGGTTCAATGTTCAGATTCACCTCAAAAGAGTTAAACGGTAAAATCGGATACGAAATGCCACTTGACTTAGTTCTTGACTACTTTGGCGGATTTGGTGAAATAGTAGATTTTTCTTCTCTGACTCAAACATTTGCGTATTTTAACAAACTTACGCACTTTGCAATGAAATTGATTGAAAAATTGTATTTCATCCCGACTGTTAAACGCAGAGAAGCTCCGGGCGGCGGCGCATTCAGAATTGTTTATGAGCCGATTGTTTCAAACAGAGAATCAGCAAGGATTATGAACGAGCTTGAAAACAATATTCCTGAAGATTTATTCATTGAAGGCGAAAAACCAAAAGACTTCGTTGAAAACTTCACAAGAGAATATTTAAATTATCTTGTATATAAGTTCTTAGGGATTAAAGCTTACAGATTCAAAGATATCAAATCAGGTCATTATATGATTAAAGACCTTGAACAAAGATGCTTGATGAAAGGCAAAGACCTTGCAGAAAACTTTGCACAATGGTTTGATGAGCTCTACTTAGGCAAATATGATTTGATTCCGTTCTTCAAAGTTAGCAAAATCGACAATGATAAATTTGAATTAAAAGTTCATATCAAAAACCGCAAAACAGGTGAAACAATTCTTATCGATGAACTTTATCAAAAAGACAAAATCTGGGACTTAGACACCGAGGATATCGGCAAAATCGTAGAAAAGCAGCTTAATTATGCTTTGCGTTATATGCCTGAATTAGAAACTCTTTTTGAAGATGAAGACAAATTGTCATTAGTGATGAATCTTAATGAGGTTTATAAGCTGATTGCACAAACAGCTTATTATCTTCAAAAAGCTCAAATCGAAGTTATTCTTCCTGAAGAACTTACAAATATAATTATTCCGAGAGCTTCAATTAACGCAAAAGTTAAGGCTTCACGCTCAGATGATTTGATGAATATCTTCAACACAGTTTCATCAAATGCGATTTCTCTGGATGATATTCTTGATTTCTCTTATGAGGTTTCATTGGGTGATGAAAAAATTTCTCTGGAAGAATTTAATAAACTTCTGGAAGAAAGCAATGACGGTCTAATCGAATATAACGGTAAATATATCTTAGTGGATAAGACCGAAGGCAAAAAGCTTTATGAACAAATTGCAAATGCTAACCATAAGAAAATGACACGTCTTGAATTGATTCATGCTTCTATGTCAGGTCAATTACAGGATTATGATTTCAACTATGATGATGCTTATGCAAATGTTATCAAAGATTTTGCAAAACCTGTTGAAGTCACTGAACCTAAAGACTTATTGGGGGATTTGCGACCATATCAGATGACAGGTCTAAAATGGCTTTGGACAAATGTATCTAAAGGCTTTGGCTGCTGTATGGCAGACGATATGGGGTTAGGTAAAACAATTCAGGTTATAAGTCTGATTCTTAAACTAAAAGAAGAAAACAAGCTCAAAAATCCTGTGCTTGTAGTTTGTCCTACAACCTTGATGGGTAACTGGATGAAAGAAATGCAGTTATTTGCACCTACTCTTAAAGTTGCAACATATCACGGTTTAGACAGAAAACTTGATTTAAAAAATGATGTCATTTTAACAACTTATGCAATTATGCGTATCGATGTTGAAGAAATGAAAAACAATACCTGGGGAATGATTGTTGTTGATGAAGCTCAAAACATCAAAAACCCTGATACTGCGCAAACTCTTGCTATCAAGTCTTTAAAATCCGATATCAAGATTGCAATGACCGGTACTCCTGTTGAAAACCGATTGACTGAGTTATGGAGTATTTTTGACTTTATTAACAAAGGTTATTTAGGCTCTTTGAAAGAGTTTCAGAAGAGTTACGCAATTCCTATTGAGAGATTTAAAGAAAAATCACGAGCTTCAAAACTGAAACTTTCAGTATCGCCGTTTGTCCTAAGACGTTTGAAGACGGATAAAGGTGTAATCTCTGACCTGCCTGAAAAAATGGTTATGAATGATTACTGTTACTTGGCTAAGTCTCAAGCAGTTTTATACGAAAAAACTCTTAACGAAATGATGGAAAAGATAAGCGGATTTACAGGGGTAAACAGAAGAGGAAATATTTTCAAACTTATTACTGCTTTGAAACAAATCTGTAACCACCCTTACCAATTCTTAAAAAGCGGCGGAACTTCAAAAGATTTATCAGGTAAAGCCGAAAAATGTATTGATTTGGTACAAAATATTATTGATAACGAAGAAAAAACTCTTATCTTCACTCAATACAAAGAGATGGGAGATTTGCTGACAAGAATCATTTCCGAAGAATGCGGAACAGATCCGTCTTTCTTCCACGGTTCATTGACAGTACCTCAGCGTGAAAGTTTGATTGAAGATTTCCAAACAAATAATGACAGAAAGGTTATGATTCTTTCCTTAAAAGCCGGCGGAACAGGTTTGAACCTCACAAGTGCAACAAATGTTATCCACTATGACCTGTGGTGGAACCCTGCTGTTGAAGACCAGGCAACCGACAGAACCTACCGTATTGGTCAGGAAAAGAACGTAATGGTTCACCGTTTGATTACATTGGGAACTTTTGAAGAAAAAATTGATGAAATGTTAAAATCAAAGAAAGAACTTGCTGATTTAGCAGTTTACGAAGGTGAAAAAATCATTACAGAACTTTCTGATGACGAAATCTACGAAATCTTCTCCCTGACAGCAGGTTAAGATTGTTAACTTTTGTAAAATTTTGATATAGAAGTCTAAAGTTTAAAGAAAATTTGCCGTAAATATTATCGTAAGATTATGGGTATTGGAGATATACAATGGCAGACTCTAATTCTTTTCACTACGACCAGAAAATAAATAATGCGTTTCAAAATTTTAACAAAACGCTTACATTTTCTGATGATTTAAAAGCAAAATACGGCAATATGTTATCTATATTTGATACTAATGGCGATAATGCGCTTGATACAAACGAGCTTAAATCACTATGGAATCAGGTTAAATCTTTTGCTGGAAGTGACAACACATTAAATGTCGATGAAGCAGACAAATGTGTAATGGATTCTGCTAGCGGATTCGATTATATAGGAGCATTATTTACAAGAAAAAATATCACATCACAGGAATTATTTGATTTTTTGGAGCTTCTTAAATTTAACATCATGCCCAAAGAACCTACAATTACAAAAGAAGCATCCACAGTAGATATGAAAGCAAACATCGCGAGGGAAGCCGAATATCGCGGAACAAAGCTTACAAAAGAAGAAATTGATGAATGGAATAAAGTAATTATTGCAGAAGCAAAGCGTTACAATGTTCCTCCTGAAGTTCTAACTGTAATTATCAGTAGAGAATGTCATTTTATAGACCCTAATAATAAGGACGGATGTATGCAGGTAATCCCAAGTTCTGTAAATGGCATTAAACAAGACAAATGGGGCATATACAATATCGTTAACCAAGAATGTCGAAATGATACCGTACAAAGTTTAAAAACCCATAATCTGAGTGATAGAAGTACTGGTATAAAAGCCGGCTTATTAATATTTCAAACAAATTATGCTCAGGCTGTAGCAAAACTTAAAGGTTGGTATGCAGGAAATCAACCTGATATCGAAAAAGCAGCAAATGGTCTAAAAGATGGAAGCATAACTCTCACTCCTTCAGAAGCAAAAGAAGTAATGAGAATGGCTCTCAGAGATTATAACGGTTCAAAGTTAAAAGAAAGCTACGCATCTGATTGCATAGAACGTCTTGATGAAATGGGATATGATTATTCAACACCAATTTTTTAGTGAGAAATACATTGGAGACTCTATATGGGAAATTTTGACATTAGCAAATTAACAGGTTTATTAAAAACTGCCGCAGAAAAAATTGATAATAATGGTAATAAAAACGGCAAAATTGATGGAATTGAAATTAGTATATTTAAAAATGAGGCAAGCACATTAAAACATACAAGACAGATTTCTGCTCAAGAATATAATAGCGTTTTTAGCAATGATAGAATATCAGCAGATTTTGACCTAAAAGAACAATATGTATGTGTACCTGATAAAACCAGAGTTGCACAAAAAGAACCTATTGAACTACAAACTCAAAAAAATATTTCATTAGATATTTATAATTATAAATCTGATCCTCAATATGAGAGGGTTTGTAATTTAATTACAAAGCAGTATACATCACACGGAGTAAAAAAACCTACTCAAGAACAAATTGATAAAATTGCAAGAATGGTTCTTGAAAAGTGTAACAAATACAACGTTTCAGACTTAGCTCCTGTCATTGCACAAATGCTAGGCACCGAAAGCGGCGGTTATGTATTTAATGATAGAGTTTTAGTACATTCAGGCTCCCAATTTAAAGGAGTTATGCAGGTTAACTTAGAAGCAATCTGCTGTATGTATGGAGAACAAGAACTAAGAGACATCCAAATTGGTGGCATCAATAAAAAGACAAAGAAACCCAAAATAGTATCTGGAAAGAAAGATAAAGGTATATACGAAGCTGAATATAAAAAGCATTATTCACAGGATGCTGCAAGAATTAACGAATTAAAAGCTAAATATCCAACACCAAAAGATTTATATCTCGCAATACAAAAAGACCCTGAACTAGGTTTAGAAGTTGGAATCATTGTATTTAAAGCAAAAATAAGCGCATCTAAAGGTTCTGTTAGCGGAGCAATTGCAGGATACTGCGGCAGTCAATACACATGTGATACCAGCGGATGTCCACGAAAAATTGACGTAAGTCAAAGAGCTTAGGCTATTATAAAATTATAAACTTTATTTAAAACATCCTCAAACGCGTTTCTATTACCAAAGAACACACAGAACTCCGCCTTATTTTCACCTTGCATTTGCAAAGTAGGTGTTTCCAGAGGAGGACCTGCAGGAGTTGAACGAGCAGGGTTTTTAGGATTAGAAATCACACCTGTTGCTCGTAAAATTGGCAAATACAAACTATTCTTAAACACCTCATATTGAGTCAAACCTTTAGTTACAATCCCCAAATTATTGCGAGTTTCATCAATCAAGAAACCACGCTGCATTGGAGCAGAGTTTGTTTTTGCTTCCAATCCGCGGGTTTTAGGAAGATTCTTTCTGATATCATAATCAGGATTAAATTCCCTTTTGATAATCGTATTCATATCTTCTGAAAACACTTCGTAAATCGGTTCAGGTAAATCAAACTTAACTTCAAGCAAATGGTTTTTCTGAGTATTTACCCAATCAAAATCAAATTTCAAGAAATCTGCTCCTTTATCCAATGATAGAATCAAAGAAACAATATCCCATTGACCTTCAAAATCAATTTTTAAAGCAGAACGCTTTTTATCTTCCATATAGATTTTTGTACGATAAATCTTTAGCACAGTACCTGAATCATCTTCCTTCGGTCCGTTATTATAACTGTCACCCAAATCCGCAAAATCAACAAGAGAAATAGGAATATCATTAATATACATTAGCCCTTTTTCAATATGGAAACGAATTTTTGAATTAGATAAACTGTTTTCTGTAACTTCTAAATCCGAATCCTCAAAATCAACATCAATAAAACTGATTTCATTTGGCTGCAAATCTTCAACTTCAGCAAGATATGTATTAATTTCAGTATAATCTTCCGTTACGGGAATTCTTTGAGTATCAGTTAACAGATTCTTGTCAAAACCGCGTCGTGAAGAAACCTTTTGAAAACCTTTAAGAGGTTTTGTACTTTCAAATTCGATAATTCCTGAGAATTGTTTATTTGAAAGGTTCAAAACCATTTTATCTTCAAAATTTGTTTCAAACTTCAACTCATCAACAATTGTATCCGCTATTTGTAAAATCTTTTTATAGCGAATTATATTTTCTGAATGCACATCATCCAGAGAACAACCGCAAATACTGTCATGTGCCTGATTCTGAATAAGCATTTTATATGCATAATTAAGCAGTGAATTATATTTTTTTTCGGATTTAGCATATTTAATAAAACGAGAAGCTAACTCTAATTTATGACAACATTCTGTATTCAATCTTTTTAAATCTAAACGGGAAGAATAACACCCTTGCAATACAAATGTTTTAGAATTATCACGCAGCTCACCGTTATATTCAAATTCATCAAATCCATGCGCATATCTGAAATAATCAAACGGAGAACCCAGTTTAATATTATAATCTTCTTTTAAAATCTCATTAACTGCAAGAATCTGATCCTGAATATCAGCAGGAACGCCCAGATGGTCAGCTCCAATAGGTAAAAGCATATATTGTCCGCTCTTTTCGCTAATTGCATCAAGAGTTTTTTTAAGAATTTCAGCTTTCTCTTCAACAGAACATTTGAGAGCAAAAACATCATTAAAATAACCGCGGATAAGATTAACGGTATCCATTCCATTCCATTTAAAATTAGCAGGAAAATCACCGCAGCCGCGCCACACAATACATTTATCCAAACCGAATTCGCGCAAGATATCAACAACATTTTCACTATGCCCAAAAGTATCAGGAAGGTACCCGATAAAATTTGTACATCCGAAATCGATAGCTTTCTTCATTCCTATTTCGAGATTTTTCTCAAAACAGGTTTTATCGGTCAAAAACTCATCCACCAAACAGTAAAAAGGTCCGATAAAAAGTTTCTTTTGAGCAATTAAGGTTCTTACCAATGCTTCTTTTTCAGGACGGATTTCAAGATAATCTTCAAGTGCAGAAACTTGTCCGTCAAAGTAAAAACAAGGGATTTTATTTGTATCAAGCATATCAAGAACATTGTCAAACACTCTCAACAAACGCATTCTAAAGACTTCGAACTCACGATACCATTCTCTGTCCCAATGTGTATGCAGATATGCTATTACTTGTTTTCTCATTATCTTAAACTTTCCAAATATTCATTAATTGCTTTTGCAGCTTTTTTTCCTGCACCCATTGCGTTAATCGCATTTGATGCACCTACAGGAGCAACGTCACCGCCTGCAAAAATTGCAGGAACAGAAGTTTCGCGGGTTTCTTCATTAACTACAAAGTAACCGCGTTTATCTGTATCAAATTCAATACCTTCCATTAATGCGGATTTTTGGATTATAGGATTTGGGCCTGTTCCTAAGGCAACAATAACAGTATCTACATCCAAATCTACAAAACGTCCTGTTCCTACAGGTTTTCTACGTCCTGACTCATCCGGCTCACCAAGCTCCATTATTTCAAAACGCATGCCGGTTACGAAGGTATCCCCGAGAATTTCAGATGGTGCATGCAAGAACTGGAAGACTACTCCCTCTTCTTTTGCATGTCTGATTTCTTCAAGACGTGCAGGAAGTTCTGTTTCGGTTCTTCTATATACAATATAAACTTTTTCAAATCCGACACGTACAGCAGTTCTTGCAGCATCCATTGCAACATTACCGCCGCCGATTACTGCAACTGATTTACCAACTTTTAATGGAGTTGCTTTTTCTTCCTCATTTGCTCCCATCAAGTTTACACGGGTTAAAAACTCGTTAGCTGAGAACACGCCGTTGAGGTTTTCACCGTGGATATTCATCATCTTCGGCAAACCAGCCCCAGAGCAGATAAATATAGCATCGAATCCGTCCTCTTTAAGCTGCTTAAGAGTAATTGATTTACCTACAATAACATTTTTTTCAAACTTAACACCCATCTCCTGAAGGTTATTAATTTCTCTGTCCAAAACTTTTCTTGGGAGTCTGAATGGAGGAATACCGTATCTCAAAACACCGCCAAATTTGTGCAAAGCTTCAAAGATGGTTACATCATGTCCTGCTTTTCTTAAATCGGAAGCTGCAGTAATCCCTGCACAACCCGAACCAATAATAGCAACTTTTTTGCCTGATGGAATAATTTCAGATTTCTTAGCAGAAGTATTATCACCAACATAACGCTCAAGTGCACCGATTGCAATTGCTTCGCCTTTGATACCAAGTACACAATTACCTTCGCATTGTCTTTCCTGAGGGCAAACACGACCGCAAACAGACGGGAGCATGCTTGTTTGACGAATTATCTCCCCAGCCTCCTCTAGCTTATCTTCTTTTAGAGCTTTTATAAAATCAGGTATCTGAATATTTACCGGACATCCTTTAACACAACGCGGATTCTTGCAGGTTAAACATCTTGAAGCTTCTTCCTTTACCTGTTCTGGGGTTAAGTTTTCTTCTACAGCCTCAAAATTGTGTCTGCGTAAATTTTTGTCCTGTTCTTTTGGTCTCTGTCTCATAATAAAAGCCCTCCGTGTAAAAATTATACCAAAAATTCTTTCTATTGTATAATATATTTATGAAGAACATAGCTTTTATATTTGGAACTCGTCCTGAGATTATTAAACTTGCACCGGTGATATTGACTTTAAAGAAATATCCTGAGGACTATAACGTAATTATTTGTAACACTGAACAGCAAAAAGAGCTTTCTAATCAGACTCTTGCTTATTTTGGTTTGAAAGCTGATATAAATCTCGACTGTATGCGGGAAAATCAGTCTTTATCATCTGTTCAGGCAAGAATCTTAACTTCATTAGATAAAGTATTTAATGAAAACAAAATTGACGCGACAATTGTTCAGGGTGATACAATGACAGTGCTTTGCGGAGCTTTAACAAGCTTTTATCATAAAATTCCTGTATTTCACGTAGAAGCAGGACTTCGCTCTTATGACATCTATGAACCGTTCCCTGAAGAAGTTATGAGACAGATGACCTCAAGAGTTGCGGCTTTGCATTTTGCTCCTACTGAGGTTAATAAAAACGCTTTATTAAAAGAAGATATTTCAGAAAACAAAATCCATGTTGTCGGAAACACTGTTATTGATGCTCTTTTCTGCTTATCACAAGAAGTTATAGAAAAATCAGAACAGTTCTATAAAGAAAAAAATATTCCGATAGATGACAAACTTGTTTTAATCACTGCGCACAGACGCGAAAACCACGGAGAAAGAATTGACAGGATTATCGAAGCAATTTCATATTTAGCAAAAAAATATGATGACCACACTTTTGTAATACCTGTTCATCCAAACCCGAATGTGAAGGTTAAGATTCACGAACGCCTTGGTAATTTCAAAAATATCCATCTTTTAACACCGCTTGATTATCCGTTCCTTGTTTATCTAATGAAGAACGCAAAACTCATCTTGACCGATTCAGGCGGAATACAGGAAGAAGCTCCGTCTTTTGCCTGTCCGACTCTTGTTATGAGATACGAAACCGAAAGAAAAGAAGGGATTGATGCAGGAGTTTCAAAACTCGTCGGAGCTGATTACGACAAGATTCTGGAAGAAAGTGAAAAAGTCCTTTCTTCAACAAAAGAAGCTACAAGACTAAAAGCTCAAAACCCTTACGGCGACGGAGATGCTTCTAACAAAATCGAAAGAATTATAAGAGAGTATTTTAACTAATGACAAGTCTTGCAGAATTCATACAAACAAAACGTGAAAAAGCCGGCTTATCCATTTACGGATTAGCCGACAAAGCCAATATCCCTATTGAAACATTAGAGGATATTGAATCAGGAAGAGAACTTTTTCTTTCCGTCACCCAGAGACAAAAACTTGCAAGAGTTTTAAAATGCTCACCTAATGACATCAAAAAATACGAACGCGAATATGAATTCAAAATGGTTTCAGACGAAGCAATTGATGACTTGAAATCAAGAATATTAAAACGCGAAACAAACTTGCGCTGTCCTATGTGCGGAGAACCTCTGGTAACAAGAATAGCACGCATGTACGATTTGGAAGACAATCTTGTATTGCAGCCAAAAGCTCATTGTGTTAAGTGCATTTTTCAAATTAAAGATTAGTTTTTATTTGAGAGCAGGTATTTCTTTGCACACCCCAACATTGAATTTAATAACTCGGAGTTTGCATAAATATTCATTCCTGATGATTCAAGAATCTGCTTAATTCTGCCTTCCCAAAGCATATAAACTTCTTCTTCAGGCATGTTAAGAGTTTTTCCTATGAGCTTAAGCTCCTTATAATCAATCGGCAAAGGCATTGCACCGCGCAAAATATCCACTATATCAAGACGTTTTTTGCGAGGAAATGCTTTTAAAAAATTAACCACTGAAAGATTATTATCCTTAATATAGTCTTTAAGTGTTTCTACAGATTCGTCAATAAGAATAGGCTCTTGCGGAATACGATATTCGCCAAATTCTTCAGGATTAATATCCATTACAACAGCAATTCGCTCAATCGTTGTACCGCGTGTAGAAAAAGGCACTGTTTCATCAATCAAATTGTAAACATAAGAAAGCGTTACACCTATCATTTCTGCAAAATCACGTTTATGCAAAGAATTCTTTTGCAAAAATTTAGCAACCTTTTCTGAACTTTTTTCAGGTATTATTTGTTTCATAATTACTTACCTCTTTAACTCTTTAGCATTTACAAGATAAATGATTATAAAAATTTTTATAACCCTAACTAAGCTAGACAGAAAGTTAATTTGAATTTGTTATAAAATTTAAAATTTACTAGCAAAAAATTTTTTCATAGGTTTTATCCTAAAAAAGGAGTATTTCATGCCAAAAATTCAACCAATAAAAAATATCATCGTTAACGAAGTAAAACAAACTGCATCAAAAGCTATTACACCTAAAACAGTAACCCCGCCATATCAATTAGGCACAGCCGCTATCGGAGCTACAGGTGTAATTATATCAACATTCTTACAGGATTTTAACAAAACAGTTGAGGAAGAAAATTATTTCCAACTAAAAATCAACCCTGAAACAGAAAAACCGTTCAGCCCTGATATTTTCCAAACAGCTTCCGGCATGAATCTGCTCAAAGGTAATGATGTTCTTGTAACTGCTCCGACGGGAACAGGAAAAACCGCTATCGCGCAATATGTTATTACTAAAAACCTTAACGAAGGCGGCAGAACATTCTATACAACTCCTTTAAAAGCTCTAAGCAACGAAAAATTCCTTGATTTTTCAAGAACATACGGAGAAGAAAATGTTGGTTTAATAACAGGTGATACAAAAATTAATCCTGATGCACCAATTATCATTATGACAACAGAAGTTTACCGCAATATGGCAGCTTCAGGAAAATTCAACTTTGATCCGGATAGTCAAAAAGGTATCCCTAATGGGGTTCGAACCGTAATTTTTGATGAACTTCAATACCTTGGAGATATTGACAGAGGCGGAATTTGGGAACAATCAATTATATTTACGCCAAAAGATATTCAGATTCTATCACTATCAGCAACTATTGAAAACAATGAAGAAATCAATAACTGGATTGCCTCCACAAAAGGCAGAAAAGGTATTGCGACAACCCCTCAAGGCACGTATTTACCGCCAAGAAGCACTACTAAAGAAACAGTCTTAATTAATGTTCCGTCAGAAAACAGACATGTACCTTTAAATTTTGAAATCGAACACGCAGCAGCAGAAATCAAAACTCCTCGCGGCGGCTCAAAGGCTGAAAAACGTAAAGCAAAACAAGACGGAGCAAGAATTTCACAAACAATTTATGCAAAACCACGTGACGATGCATTCAAAGCTCTTACGAAAAAACTTAATCAAGAAGGAAAACTCCCTGCAATATATTTCATTTTCAGTAAAAAAGAATGTAAACATCTTCTTAAATATCTTTCTACAGAAGCCGAAATTCTTACTAATGATGATGAACAAAAAGAAATACAAGCGATAATAGACAGATATAAATCCGAAGGCATTTACTTAGGCGAAAGTCTTAATTATGATGCGTTAAGAAAAGGCTATGCAATTCATAACGCAGGTCTTTTGCCTTCACAAAAAACTCTTGTTGAAGAATTATTCCAAAAGAAACTTGTAAAAGTGGTACTTGCAACAGAAACATTATCAGCAGGGATTAACATGCCGGCTAAAACTACGGTTATTTCTTCTCCAAGAAAACCGTCTTCCACATCTGACGGCGGAGATGACGGCAAACGTTCACTAACTGCAAACGAATTCCATCAAATGGCGGGAAGAGCAGGACGACGCGGAATTGACACTGTAGGTTATTGTTATCCGATTAGCTGTAATGCTGCTCAACGAGCTTTTTATGAAGAATTGATGCAGTCACCTTCAAACAGATTGGACAGTAACTTAAACCTTGATTATTCTTTTATTGCAAACTATCTGGGAGAGTTTCAGGGAGAAGAAGAACTACAATACGTTTTATTGGATAAATCTCTTTACACATTCAATAACCCTGAAAAGAAAGAGGATTTATTGGCTCAATTCAGAACTAAAAAAGAAGTTTTGCTTTCTGATGGATTCTTGGATAAAGATTATAAACTTACGGATAAAGGAAGATTATTAAAGCTTATCAACGGTTACGAACAAATTCCTGTTATAAATATAATTACAAATAAAATCCTCGAAGGACTTTCTGCAAGGCAGATTGCAGGAATCATTGGAGGCTTGGCAAACATTGAATACAGCACGAAAGGCGAGTTCCAGCAAAAGCCGTTTGAGATGAAAAACATGAGTGACGGAACATTTACAAATACTGCACAAAGAGTGCTTGAAGAGCTTAAGAGTTATGAAAGCAAGACAAGCGCACTTCATCCTGAGCAGCAAATGGATTTAAGTCCGAGAGCAATGCAGCATCTTTATTTCTGGGCACGGGAAAATGAAACAAACGACAACGGACGCGTAAACTGGAAAAATCTGTATTCCGGCGAACTCAGATTCTCAATTAAAGATGAAGGCTCTATGTTTAAAGAAATCACAATGACCGCGGATTTGATTAAGCAATTAATTGAAATCTGTGAAACAGGTGAAAAACTAACTTCGGATTCTTATTATACGGAACTGGGTGACAAGCTCAGAGAAGCATTGAGACTAATTCAAAGAGAACCTGTTCCTCAAGACTAATTTTATAGTATAATCTTCCTATGGCAGTATATTTTTTCTATGGGGATGAAGATTTTAATATAGATTTAGAGATTGAAGCTATGCGTTCAAAGCTTAATCCTGATTTTTTGAGCATGAGTTTCCAGACTCTTGATAATCCTGAATATTCGGAGCTTATTACTGCACTTAGAACACCTCCGATGATGTTCGGCGATATGCTGATTGTTATTAATTCCGAAAAATATTTTGCAGGAAATAAGAATTACTTTGAAGACTCTGAACTTGATGACATAGAAGATGCTCTCAAAAACAACCCTGAATCCTTAAATGTTGTTTTTGTGGTTAAACTTCCACGCGATGAAGGGAAAAAACTTGATTCCAGAAGAAAACTGTATAAGATTTTATCAAAACATAATGCAAAGAACTTTGAAGCTTTCAAAACGTATAAAACCGCAGAAATAGCTGCTTGGATTAAACAACGCGGAAAGAAAAAAGAGCTTAGTTTAAAAGATGATGCAGTTGAACTTCTAATTGAACAAATCGGGAACAACCTAAGGCAGTTCGACGGAGAGTTGGACAAACTTAAACTCATTGCCTATCCCGAAAAAACCGTTACCAGAAAAATGGTTGAAGATATTTCTATATCAAATCAGGATTTGTTTAATATAACAGAAATGATTATGACTAATCACAAGGACAGAGCTCTTCTTGAGTTTAAAAAACTTACGGATAAAAAACATCCGCTTGAAATTCTGGCTGCAATTCAAACTATGCTTAGAAAATGGATTATTCTTAAAACAAAATCCGCAAGCTGTTCACCTGCTGAATTATCAAAGATTACAGGGCAGCACGAGTTTGTTGTCAAACAATCTTTAACTAAGCTAAAAAACACAAGCGCTTCTGAATTAGTTCAACTAAAACAAAACTTATACGAGGTTGAATGCCGAATAAAATCAGCAGAAGCTTTAGATATAATATCGGAGGTTGAGTGTGCTCTTATCAGATAGATATCCGTTTTTAACAAACTATTTCACTCAGGCATTAAATGATAACACCAGACCTTTGCCGCAAAGCTTGCTTTTTTACGGAAACGACTTGGAAGCTCAATATACTTTGTCAAAAGAGATTGCCAGATTATTAAACTGTCAAAAGGATAAAGAGGATGACTGTGACTGCCTGAACTGCAAATGGATTCGAGAAGACTCTCACCCTGCCGTGATGACTATTTCAAGAGTGGATAACAAACCAGAAGATGATGAATCAAAAACCGTAATTTCCATTAAACAATCTGCTTTCATAAAAGAAACTCTTGTTAACGCATCTGAGTTTCACAGAGTATTTATTTTTTGCAATAGGGATGAAGAAGGACATATTGCAGGGCTCAATCAGGTTAATTTTCAAGCAGAAACCGCAAATTCACTATTAAAAATTATTGAAGAACCGCAGCCTGGTGTGACATTCATATTCTTATGCAGATATATTGATGATTTGCTGTCAACTATTATTTCACGCTCACAATGTTTTTTTGTGCCGTCAGGTGCAAAAGCAGATTATGAATACTCATCAATTGATGGAATATTCACCAATTATTGGGAGTTTGAACGTAAAGATATTTTTGATATCTCGCAGAAACTACAGGATTTAAGCAAAGAAATCCCGACAATTAGGATTTTAGAGAACATTCAAAACTATATTTTAACAGTTTTAAAATCAAACCCTCGCGAAACAAAATTCATTGAACATATTAAAATAATTGAAGACTGTAAAAAACAAGCAAAATTAGGCGTTAAGCCAGTCAACATCTTTGATGATTTATGTTTGAAGCTTATTAAATAGTTTATGGTATAATGCAACTATGGATAAAAAGGTTATTTCAACAAACAGAAAAGCATTCCACGATTTTCTGATTTTTGATAAATTTGTTGCAGGGATTGTGCTTACAGGAACTGAGATTAAATCCATCCGCAAAGGCATGCTTAATCTGAAAGACAGTTTTGCAAAAATCGAAGATGGCGAGATTTTCTTATATAATATGCATATTTCGCCTTACGAACAGGGTAACAGATACAATCACGACCCTGAGCGCAAGAGAAAACTTCTGCTTAATAAACAGGAAATTATGAAAATGCTCGGCAAAATCAAAAAAGACGGATACTCAATAGTTCCGTTGGAATTGTTTTTATCACATGGTTTTGCTAAGATAGAAATAGGTCTTGCAAAAGGTAAAAAATTATATGACAAGCGGGAAGCAATTGCGAAGAAGACCCAAACAAGGGATATAGCGCGTCAACTTAAAAGGTAGGTATGTGAAATGTTTAACAGAGAAACTATTTTAAAGAATTTAAACAACGAAAACTATTATATTGATAAACATTCACTGGATTTGTTCCTGCAAGACTGGAAAATTGATTCAATCTACGAAGATGAAGACGGACTAGAGTTTTATGATGATTTGTCTTTAGAAAAAGTTAAAAAAGGGATTTCATTGAAAGCTCAAGGATTCAGCGATGAGCAAATCATCACTAAACTTCAAAAGATTGAGCCAAAAATCGAGAAACGCGAAGAACCGATTCAACCAATCTTAGTAAAGGATTACCTTTCAACACCAGAGGATGAAGAAGGCGAAGAAGAACACATTGTAACAGACCTTACTCCTCAGCAAAACAAAAGTTTTACACTTGATGTTACATCACAAACACTCCAAATGCTTGCAGAAGCTGTTGCTAAAAAAATCAGCGACGATATTACAAACTCTGATATGGCAACCAGACTCATTGAAGCAGGCGGTTACAAACGAGATAACGAAATTCTTGCAAAACAGGTTCAAGAATTACTTAATCACAACAAAGAATTAACTGAACGTATTGAACAACTTGAAAGCCACTCATCAAAAAGTTTTTGGGGCAGATTTTGGTCTCAAAAATAGAAGAGTACTTTGAATCACACAAAGAATTTATCTGCTGCAAGGCAGGTTGTTCTGATTGCTGTGAAAAAGGAGATTATCCTGTAACGGAAGAAGAGTTAAAAATATTGATGTTGGCTTATTCAAGACTTGAAAACTCTCAAAAAATAAGAGTGCAGGAAAATATTAAAAACATGGAAAAAGGCGGTGCCTGCCCGTTTTTACTAGATAAATTATGCTCGATTTACCCATACCGTCCAAATGTTTGCAGAATCCACGGATTAGCATATCTTACAAAAGATAATGTCGTTAAAGTTCCATATTGTGCCAATAACGGAAAAAATTACGCAAAAGTTTATTCTAATGGAGAATTCTTCGCTGAACCTATTAAAGAAAATTTAGATAAATTATTAGGCAAAACCCGAAACCTCTATGACTGGCTTTTTGATTTAGGGTCTAAATAATCCCTAACAGCATCACCAAGCAAATTAAACGAAAGTACCGCAATAAATATCAAAATACCCGGAGTCAGAAGCCAAGGGCGATAAAGAATATTTGTAAACTCCTGCGCTTCTTTAAGCATATTCCCCCAGCTCGCATCAGGCTGCTGAATACCTAAACCTAAAAAGCTTAAGCCTGATTCTGCAAGAATATAAGACGGAACAGAAAGCGTCATTGCAATAATTACATAACTCATTGTCTGCGGAAGAATATGTTTAAGAATTATTCTTAAATTTGATGCACCCATAACCTTTTCAGCCTGTACAAAATCTTCTTTTTTGATTGAGAGCACCATACCTCTTACAACTCTGGCAAACCCTGCCCATCCAATAAGCGCAAGAATAACAACAATCAACGCAAAGCGCTGTACGCTTGTCATGCCTGAAGGTAATATCGCAGCAAGAATAATCAGCAGATAAAAACTCGGAATCGCCATAACCGCTTCTGCAAACCTCATCATCAGAGTATCAACAATCCCTCCAAAGTAACCTGAGATTCCGCCATACAGAAGCCCTATTGGAAACACTACAAACAGTGATAGGAAACCGACAGTCATAGATATTCTTCCGCCGAACAAAAGACGTGAAAACACATCACGACCATTAATATCAGTGCCAAGCAAATATAATTTGCCCCCGTCTTTAACCCCGAACAAATGCCCGTTCACAAAAGGTTTAATAAAATATTTTTTTGAACGGTCCTGTTTATAAATAGTCTGCATAAGAGAAGGTTCATATTCTCTTATATAATTATAAGTATAAGGTAATGAAAGTTTTCCCTGCTCATTTATTGTATAAACCTTTGAAGGCGGAGCATAAGACATATCCCTATCCGAATACGTGCTTGAATAAGGTGCTATGAAATCCGCAAACAGGATTACAATATACAAGAACGCAAGAATTATAAAAGCGGTTAATGCAAATTTATCTTTAAATATTTTCTTCAATGCTTCCATATCCTACCCCCTAACCCTCGGGTCTGTTATCATAAGTAAAATATCAGCAAGAAGGTTTCCTAATATTAACATTATTGTACCCATCATTAATGAAGCCATAACAAGGTTTATATCCGATTTCATAACCGCCTCGAGAATAAGTCTTCCAAGCCCCGGATATTGAAATACATACTCTGTTAAAGCAGCACCGCTCAGCAATCCTGCAAACTCAAACCCGAGAAGCGTAATCATAGGATTAACAGCATTTCTAAGTGCGTGCTTGAAAACAACTTTGGTTTCACTTAACCCTTTAGCACGCGCAAACTTAACGTAATCACTATCCAGAACTTCAAGCATATTTGCTCTCATCTGTCTCTGTAATCCAGATAAAGAAATAGTAAACAATACAAAGGCTGGAAGCACAAGGTGTTTAGCTATATCAACAATCTTACCCCAAATTCCGAGTTCATTAAAATTATAACTCGTAAGTCCCCCAACCGGAAACCAACCAGTTTTTACTGCAAAAATCAGCATTAGTATCGCAAAAAAGAAGGACGGAATTGCCATACCAACACTCGATAAAACGGTTAACAATCTATCAAAAGCAGTACCTTTTTTATAAGCCGAAATTATGCCGAGAGGAATCCCGACCGACCATGTCATAAAAATTACTACAAGAGTCAAAAGAAGGGTATTAGGAATCCTTTCTTTCAATTTCACAGAAACTTTTTCACCCGCAGATGTATAACCTAAATCACCTTTGACAAAAGATTTTGCCCACGAAAAATACTGAATATAAATCGGTTTATCAAGGTTTAAGCGTTTAATCTCTTTATTCAATGTTTCTTGTGAAATCGAAGGATTCAGCCTGAGTTCCGCTAACGGGTCAACAGGCGAAAGTCTTATTATAAAAAAGCTTATGAGTGAAACTATTATCAATAAAGGAATAGTCTGCAAAATTCTTTTAGTTATATATTTAATAAAATCCATTCTATTTACCTATGTATATTTCATCTAAGTTATAAATCAATCCGCTCAATGGTGTCGGAAATATATTTTTGAATTTATTTCGAATAGCCGTAATCCTTATTGGCGAATAAAGATAAATAATAGGCTTTTGATTATAGATAATCGTCTGATATCTGTCATACAGAGGTTTTCGCTCTTCAAAAGAAAGCTTAAGTGCACCTTCCTCAAAAATAGAATCGAGTTCCTTTTCCCACTCTAATCTGTCATCCGCTTTCCAATCAGCAGGTCTCTGGTTGAACAAGTGCAGCGGCCCTGATGACTGCCACACATTTTTGCCGTCATGAGGTTCTAATGGTGAACCTGTTAGCCCCATTATAGCCATATCCCAATCGTGGGTATTTGTTAATTTATTCACCAAAGAGTTAAATTCAATCGGTTTAAAATTAACCTTCATCCCGAGTTCTTCAAGGTCTTGTTTAATCATTACACCAAGAGCTTCTCGTTCCAATGCTCCCGCATTAGTATATAAATCAAACTCGACTCTGTTACCGTCTGAGTCATATAAGATGCCGTTTTTCAATTGAAATCCTGCTTTTTCAAGACTTTTCAATGCAACAGATTTATCAGAAGGATGTCCTTTAATGTATTCATTTAAGAAAATCGAATTCAAGCTCTCAGCAGTAAACAAAGGTTCTGCGACACCCTGAGCAACATTCTGCACCATAGCTTTTCTATCAATTGCCCAATCTATTGCCGCGCGGAAATCACGGTTAGCAAACCATTTTTGTTTCATCGGAGAAACATTCCATTTTCCGTTTGTTTTTCTGTTATTGAGGTTTATAACAAGAAACATTGTTCCCGTATCAGCCCCGAGATTATACATAGTATAATCGGAAGTAGGCTCTTTAAGCTTATAACGTGCAACATTTGAGCCGCGAATACCAAGAACATCAATCTCTTTTGCTTCAAATTTCAAAATCTCGTTATTCGTATCACCTACAATTAAATAAACAAGTTTATCAAGATACGGAAGTTTCTCGTCTTTTGTATTAATTTTGTAGTAATCAGGATTGCGCACAAAAACTACTCTTTGGGCAGCAACATATTCTTTTAAGCGAAACGCTCCGTTTGATACAATTTCTTTTGGATTTGTATTCGGGCTTAAAAAAGCATTAAATACTGATTCGCCTTTATCCGAATACGGTTTGAAATAGTGCTTCGGAACAATCTGATAAGAAAGCATTCTTAAAAATGGTGCAAACGGTTTTGAAGTCGTAAATTTAACCGTATAATCGTCAATTTTTTCTAACTCAGGTAATTTACCCCCAATCATCATCATATCTCGGGTTGCAGTATTACCAAGCCCAGCAAAAACGATTTCTTTATAAGTATAAATAACGTCATCCGCTGTTATCGGCTTCCCGTCAGACCATTTAATTCCATGGCGAAGATAAATAGTATATTCGTTTCCGTCAATTGAGAAACCCTTCGCAAGCTGCGGAATAACATCTCCCGTCCTCGGGTCGGTAGTCAAAAGTCCGTCATACATAAGTCCTGCCATAGAAGAAGATGTATTGTCCTTTGAGTTACACGGATTGAATGTTTTCGGACCTTCCCCAATAGTAGATATAACAAGTTCTCCGCCAAAAGTTCCGACAGGTGCTTGTGATTGAAGATAATCAACGCCGTTTATTGTTATATTTTTATTACATTCCGGATAAACTATGTTTTCAAGCTCTGCTGATGGTATATTTTGCGAATAAGTTTCAGGAATATCCCTTCTCAAGCACAACTTGACACATAATCCCATTAGAATAATTATAAAGCCCCAAATCAATAATTTTTTCATAGAACTAGCATATCACAATTTTGAGAAAGGGTTAATAAGACATTTGGTTTAATATTTATTGTTTAATTTTGCAGCCTTATACATTTCAAACATAGATAATGCTAAAAACACTCCAAACATAAGCAGATAGGAGTTGTTTCCATAAACGAGAACATCTCCGACTCTTGTCGGTTCAAAAACATTTAATAAAAATCCTGTTGCAGTTCCTAAAAATCCTACCATCATAAAGAAACAAAAGTTCATAATACTAACTGCGGTTGTTGAAACCATTTTTCTGTTTGTCAAATGCAATACAGGCACAAGAAGAGATGTTAAACTTGCATTACCGGCTAAGATACAGAAAATCACAGCAATAGCCATTGTTCTTATATCAAGCCATATTAGAATACAAACAGATAACAAACATAAGAATGTTACGACAGAAGCGCCCTTTAGAAACATTACTCTATGATTGTGACAAAGTTTGCAAACACTTGCATTGATAATATTTGCCGCAGCTGCAACAATTGCCATAATAGAAAGTATCATTGCTGCTCTGGTTGATGACAATACGCAAAAATCTTCCAAAAACTTTTTACCGATAATAGTTTGAATTACATAAGAAATACCGAAGTTGCAGCAAGCAAAACTAAAAAGGTTTCTATTATGACGTTTATGCAGCACTAATCTGAACGGCAGAGTTCTTATCTTAACATTCTTATTAATTTTTGGAAGCGGAACTTTTGGCAAAATTAAAGCAAAAACAATTATAGCAAGCACGACAACTCCTGCGACTGCAAGCAGAATTTCGCGCCAGTCCGCAACCTTCATCATCATAACAAACGGTGCATTTGCTGCAATTCCGCCCATATATCCGATGCAAAGCATTACGGAGATTGCTAATCCGAAATTTTTATCAGAAAAAATATTTTTTAGTTCTTTAATTAAACTCAAATAAAAAGTACTGCTTCCAAATCCTATTAATGCTCTTGAAAAATACATCAGGGGTAAATTTGAAGTCAGCGGGAACAGTATACATCCCAAGGCAAGAATCAAAGAACCTGCAAGGATAACCCTTAATCCGCCAAATCGGTCAACCAAAACCCCGATAATGAGTTGATTGAACGCATAAATATACATAAATATTGCGCCAAAAGCTGTTATATAAGGCGCTGTTACAGAAAGCTCCTGTTCCAAAATATCAAATACTGCACCCGGAATCGCTATTCGTTGAAAATTAGCAATAAAATAAAAAAGTGATGCAAGTAATATTAACGTAAAATGTAAAATAAAAGCTTTATTCTTCATAATATATAGTAAATTACTCCTAATTTAAGAGCATGTCAATGAAAAATTAAGCATTTTTACCTGATTATTTTTATATTAATACAACTCAATACCCCAACCAGCGCGAACCAACTGGTAGTCCCACAGCAGAGGACGACCTGTAGTTCCATTTTACACTAGTAGTTTCGCGATTGTCGTCCGACCCTTGTTATAATAAAAAAAAAGGAATCCTGTTGTAAGAATTCCTACGGTTGTTGTTTAACTTTACACTATTTTTCTCGTGTTTTTCTCTTTATACCCACTGCTGCCTAATATCCCGCGTGGTTTCTCCTCGTGTGTTTTTATTTCCTCCTCGCTAATCCAATAGCGCTTCAAGAATTCTGGCATTCTTATCTGCCAATCCTGATTTACGAACCTGACTTCTTGTGATGTAGCTTCTCAAAGCTTCACGAATCAATTCTGAACGCGATCTGCTTTCCAAATCAGCTACTTCATCAATTTTGCCTAAGAAACTTTCAGGCATTGAAATTAAAACTCTTGCCATAGTTTACTCCTTTTATACTTTATATATTCTAATATCGTCTCGTATATATATAAAGTATTCACTATTCAAATAATTGACTTTTTTGAATAGTATTGTTAAGAAATTGTTACAATTCTAAACTCGAATACAATTTCTGCAAATATCTTTTCTGTAAGAAATCCCGTTAAAATCAATGTTTGAAGCTTCTTCATAAACTTTTTCCACTGATTTGGAATTAGTTCTTGCAATTGAAGTTAAAACCATAACTTGACCATTTTGAGCTTCGTATTCCAGATAACGATTTTTAGTAACTGTCGGCGCAAAAGAAACAATTGTCTCTTCATCAAGAGAGTCAAGACCGTTAATTATATTTTCTTTATTATCTTTATTTTTGCAATTCAAAACAATTGAAGTTGCAGATATATCTTTTTGGTTAATAAATTCAAACTCATCACTAAATGAGCCTATAATGCAAGCTTCCATCAGCTGATACAAGTCTGCATCAAGACATTCCAATACAGCAGAACAATCACAATCCTGCATAAAGAAATCATAACCTGTAACCTGTAAAACACCATTTTCAGTAACAATTCCGTTTACACCCAAAATCCCTGTATATGGATTACCTTCAATTTCCAAGTAATCAAGTGTCGGATAAATAACATTATCCATTAGATAGTATTCGTATTCAACCGAAAGTTTATAATTAGGAGCACATGCGCCCATTCCGCTAGTAAGCTGTCCTCCGTCACCTTCAAGAGAATGTTTATAAAGAATGGATGAGCCTATTGGAAGTGCTTTGTATCCGTCTGTTACGGCATAAAAAGCAAACGGAGTTCCCCAAACATAGTCCTCTATTAAAACTTTCTGAACTTTTTGAGCAAAAATTGAATCAACAATCGTTTTGGCTTCTTTTTGAGATGTTAAAACGACAGCACTGGATGGTTCATTAGTTTTTATTACGAACGGGTTTTTGAGATTTTTAATATAATCCATAACCATATTTGGTTTCTCAAAAATCCCGAATTTTGGTGTTGGAATTCTTAATTTATACAATACTTTTTTCATCAAAACCTTATCAGTGATAAGCTTAGATGCCGCTTCTGATGGAGCAAAGATTTTTTGATTATTATTGTTAAAGAGCTCTACAATACCTTCTAATCGGACAACAGGAATCGTTAAATCTATTCCGTTTTCCATAACAAATTCGAGAATTTCGGAAGCGTCTCTCAAATCGACATTTGTTGCAAATTCTCCTATCATAGGACTGCCGGGGGCAACAAAAACCTCGTTATTTACCGCAAATTTCTTTGCCAATGAATAAACTCTCGCCGTGTTTCCGATAATTAATATTTTTTTGCTCATAGGTTTTAGTATAACACAATAAATTATTTATGTTAGAATTTTATTATTAAGACAATTAGGAGAGGTAATTTATGGAAACTAAGATTAAGATTGAAGACTTGCCTACGGTTTATGACCCAAAGGCAACCGAAGATAAAATGTATAAATTCTGGGAAGACGGAAACTATTTCAGAGCGGACGCAAAATCAAATAAACCGCCTCACACAATTGTAATTCCGCCTCCAAACGTTACAGGTGTTTTGCACATGGGGCACGCTTTAGATGAAACTTTACAGGATATTCTTACCCGCTACCACAGAATGAGCGGCTATGAAGCTCTTTGGATTCCCGGAACAGACCACGCAGGTTTAGCAACTCAAAACGTTGTAGAAAAACAGCTTGCAAAAGAAGGTTTGACACGTCACGACTTGGGTAGAGAAAAATTTGTTGAAAAGACATGGGAATGGACTAACGAACACAAAAGCCATATCTTAGATCAATGCAAACGCTTAGGTGCTTCTTTTGACCGTTCAAGAGAAAGATTTACTTTCGATGAAGGCTGTTCGGAAGCTGTTAAAGAAGTTTTCGTAAAACTTTATGAAAAAGGACTTATTTATAAAGGTGCATATATTGTAAACTGGTGTCCTCGCTGTCAATCAGCTATTTCTGACGTTGAAACAGAATACGAAACAGAACAAGGACATTTATGGGAAATTTCTTATCCGCTAGTTGGTGAAGCAGGTGCTATTATTGTTGCAACTACACGTCCTGAAACAATTTTTGGCGACGTTGCAATCGCAGTTCACCCTTCTGATAAAAAATACTCTGAACTAATCGGAAAAACAGTTATGATTCCGCTTTCAGGACGTCAAATTCCTATTATTGCGGATGAATATGTTGATAAATCATTCGGGACTGGTGCGGTTAAAATCACTCCTGCACACGACCCTAACGACTTTGAAGTCGGTAAACGCCACAACTTGAACCCAATCTGGGTAATCGACGGCGAAGGTAAAATGAAATCTTGCGCAGAAGTTCCGCCTGAATATCAGGGACTTGATAGATACGACGCTCGTAAGAAAATTGTTGATATGCTAAGTTACAACAACTTCTTATTAAGAGTAAAAGACCACGAACACAATGTTGGTAAATGTCAAAGATGTAATACAACAATTGAACCGCTTCTTTCAGAACAATGGTTTGTAAAAATGGAACCGCTTGCAAAAGAAGCTATTGCAGCAGTTAAAGACGGCAGAATTAAATTCATCCCTGAACGCTGGGAAAAGAACTACTTGGGCTGGATGGAAAATATCCGCGACTGGTGTATCTCCCGTCAAATCTGGTGGGGACACCAAATTCCTGCATACTACCACAAAACTACAGGAGAAATGGTTGTAGCAAAAGAAAATCCTGATCCTGAAAATTACGTACAGGACTCTGATTGTCTTGATACATGGTTCTCATCAGGATTGTGGCCGTTCTCAACTATGGGATTCCCTAATTCAGAAACAGAAGACTTTAAGAAATTCTACCCTACAACAACTCTTGTAACAGGGTTTGATATTATCTTCTTCTGGGTTGCAAGAATGATTACAATGGGCTTGGAATTCACAGGCAAAGCTCCGTTCTCAACAGTTTACATCCACGGTTTGATTCGTGATGAAAAAGGTCAAAAGATGTCAAAATCTAAAGGTAATACTATCGACCCTGTTGAAATTATTGAAAAATACGGATGTGACGCTCTTCGTTTCACAATGACTTCTTTGTGTACATACGGCGGTCAGGATATTAAGATTTCTGACGAACGTTTTGAATATGGAAGAAACTTTGCTAACAAATTATGGAACGCTTCAAGATTTGTATTGATGAACCTTGAAGGAGTTGATGACAAGCCAATTGATAAATCTAAATTAACTCTTGTTGATAAATGGATTCTTAACCAATTGAATGAAACTGCAAAAACAGTTAACCAGAATATGAAAGAATTTAGAATCGGCGAAATTGCACATACTCTTTACGATTTCTTCCGCAGCGAATACTGCGACTGGTATGTTGAAATTGCTAAGATTCAGTTACAAGACCCTGAACTTAAAGCAAATACTCAGCGCGTATTGAGATACGTTCTTGATATGTCATTAAGAATGCTTCATCCGATTATGCCTCATATTACAGAAGAAGTATGGCAGTTGATGCAAGGTAAAAAAGAAACCAGTGCATTGATTATTGCCCAATTCCCTGTATATGAAGAAGAACTTCGCTACGAATCAGAAGCAGAAGAAATGAAAGTTGTGTTTGAAACAATTACTTCGCTTCGTAACGTAAGACAAAGCTTCAATATTTCAACTTCTGCAACTGTTGATGTAGAAATCAGAGCTGAAGGCAGAGAAAAAGAGATTTTCAAAGCAATTGAATCTTATGTTCACAGATTAGCTAAAGTTAACAACATAACTTATGCTGAAATGAACGCTCCTGTTCCTCCAAAATCAGCTACTGCGGTTGTTTCTGCTTCAAAATTAATTGTACCTCTTGCAGATTTGATTGATTTGGATGCTGAAATCAAGAGACAGGAAAAGAAACTTGAAAAATTAACAAATGAAAAGAACTCTCTTCAAGGCAGAATGAAGAACGAGAAGTTTGTTGCAAATGCTCCAAAAGAACTCGTTGAACAGACAAATGCGAGAATTGAAGAGATTACGGCTCAAGAGAATGTTATTAAGGACTTGATTGAGTCATTGAAATAGTTAATAAAGCGTTGGGTTATATAACCCAACGCTTTATATATTAAAGAAGGGAGTATTTATATGATAAAAGAAGCTTTTACGTACATGTTTAAGGATAACAAATTTTTACAAAAGGCATTTGTATATTTTTTATTTGCATTTATTGCAAACTTTTTTATTCAATATGCGTCGACTACACTTATGCCAACCCAAGAAAATCCTTTTAATATTGAATATTACGCATTTCTTCTTTTAGGTACTGTTTTAATGTTTATTCCGCAAGGTTACTATGTTTCTTGTGTTAGAGCACTAAAAGAACAGCAAGAAAATTTAGTGCTTCCGTATTTCAACCTAATTAATAATTTTAAACAAGGATTCAAATTTAATGTATCAATTTGGTTATTATGTATAGCATTCTGCGCAATATCAATCGTTGCCTTTATTATTGGAGGGCTTTTATCTGTTGCATCAAAAATACTTGCAATGATATTATTTATATTAGTAGCTATAGCGGCAATAATTTTTGCACTTGCTGTATGTTTTTATGCAATTGCTCTTACAAAAATTTTTACAAATACAAATAGTTGGTTATCCTTCTTCAAATTTAAAGAAGCAACAAAAATTATTGCAAATAATACTTCCAACTATATGTTAGCTATCGGAATAACAATCGGCATAAGTATAGTAAGCGGAATAATATCTCGTCTTGGAATGTTATTAAACAATAACCACATTGCAATCCCAATAATGGTTGCATTACTTACATCAATAATAGCTTCTTATACGGTTTTTGTATTCAGTTATATTCTTGCAAAATGGTTTAAAACAGAGTAGTCTGTAGGATGAGTTGCAGTCGGGTCGCATGAAAAATTAAATAGGAGAATGTATGAAAGAAGCTTTTACATATATGTTTAAGGATAATAAGTTTTGGCTAAAACTATTATCTTTATATGGAATAGGACTTTTATTTATTTTATTGTTAATAATTTGTGTATTGATTGCAGATGCAACAAATAAGTACGTAGGGGCGTTTATTTTATTCATATTTGGAACTATTATAAGCATTCTTGTTAGCGGTTACTTTATGACTTGTATAAATGCTCTGGCTGCACAAGAAAACAATATTGTTATACCTTTTATAAATATTAATAAAAATATGACTAAAGGTTTGATGTTCTACTTTGCCTCAATTCTTTGGAACATTGCAATTATTATTGCAGGAGTACTTTCTGCAATTCCAGCAATTGGGATGGCATTTGCTATTATTTGTATTCCAATCATTGTATTTTCTTTAGTTGGTTTGTTTGCCTTTATTTATATCTTCGCAATCACTAATGACGTTTTTTCATTTTTTAAACTTAAAACAGCTTTCTTTTTAATAAAAAACAATGCAAAAAAATATTTTTCTACGCTGGGAATATTTATATCGTTAGTCGTTATCGAAAACCTCATAATTAAATTTGTGAAAATAGAACCTTTTAGTGCAATAGCTAGTCTATGCATACTACTATCTTTACCGTATTTCTTTTTTGTGTTCGCTTATCTTGCTGCAAAATGTATTAACTCAAAACATGTGGAAGAATTAATCACTAAATCTTAGTTGCAGTCATGGCAAAAGCGCAATTGTATATTGTACCTACCCTACAGTTGACTTATTTGTTATAAATGGCTTAAAATAAACATATAAATGAGCAAACCTTATAAAAAAGAGAAGAGAGAAACGTTTTTACAAAAACTGACGAATTTTGTGCTGACAATTATTGTTGCATGCGCAATTGGTTCGCAGGTTTGTACTGCTGCAAATAATAATTTAAGAATTGCTCAGGTTAGTGATGCTCATTTTACAACAAACGAAGAAAATACATCTTATAAAATGTTACAAAAATCACCCGAATTATTGGATGATGTAATTTTTCAAATAAACACATCCGCACCGTATGATTTTGTAATGTTCACGGGAGATTTAATCAACAAGCCGAAAGAAAATCAGCTAAAAGAGTTTATTTCTCATGTTTCGCTTCTAAATACTCCATGGTACGCAATTGACGGAAATCACGACATTGCAATTGAAGGACCTCTAACTAAAAAGCGTTTTATGGAAGTTCTCTGTGAAAATAACAAAAATATGAAGTCAAATAATATCTATTATGCATTTACCCCTAAAAAAGGGTTCCGCGTAATATGCTTGGATTCAATTATTGATTATAAATTGACCTGCAACGGAGAACTCTCAAATGAACAAATGAAATGGCTAGAAGAAGAATTAAATTCTCATAAAAAAGATATAATTATTCTTTGCACTCATGTTCCTATTCATGAGCCGTTTTCAAGTCCTAATCATAAAATGAATAACGAATACGAAATCAAGAGTTTGCTCAGAAAATACCCTAATCCGATTATCGTATTACAGGGACATTATCATTGCACAAGAGCAAGGCAGGACAATAATATTGTATATATTTCAACCCCTTCTCTTGTAACCTATCCGAACGCTTTTAGAGTAATTAATATCAATTCAAATAAAGATAAGGTTCTTGTAGATATATTTTTGAAAGAAACAAACCTGAAAGACATTCAAAAACGTTCAAAACTCCGTTTATTAGGAACTGATTCTCTTTATGGAAACGAAAAAGACAGAAATACAACTTTTGAAATTAATAAAAATAAGGAATAGAAGATGGAAGAGCTTAAAGACGAATTTAGAATTAAGTTTAGAGGTGTAAGAGGAAGTTATCCTGTTGCTGACGGTGATTTTCTTAAATACGGCGGTAACACTGCCTGCGTAGAAGTTAATGTCGGCGGGCATTTAATCATCCTTGATGCAGGAACTGGTTTGATAAGCCTTGGAAACGAACTTATGCAGAAATATATTGAATCAGGTACAACTATTACCGATAGAACACCTGTTCGCTGTTCAATTCTTTTAAGCCACATCCACCTTGACCATATTCAAGGATTTCCGTTCTTTAGACCCTCTCACTTGGCTTCTACAAGAATGGCTCTATTAGGCGGAGTAAATTATAACGAAACCTTAGAAGCAGAACTTGCGAAATTATTATTCACAAAATCATTCCCGCTTGATTTAGGCGATATTGCAGCTGATTTGAAGATTATGGATTTGAATGAAACAAATTATATTATCTTCAAAAAAGATGAAGATATGCCTCGTGTAATCAGGGTAAACGATTTGAAAGAAGGCGACTACAACGACGAAGATGTTGTAATTACCTGCTACAAATCATACGCTCACCCGCAAAACGGTGTATTTGTTTATAAGATTATGTACAAAGGCAAATCGTTGGTATACGCAACAGACAAAGAAAGCTATCCTGGCGGAGACAAGAAACTTGTTAAATTTGCAAAAGGCTGTGATTTGATTATCCACGATGCTCAATATTCAACAGAAGATTATTTGAGTATTTATGTACCTAAACAAGGGTTCGGTCACTCAACATTTGAAATGGCAGTAGATTGCAAAAATCAAATCGGTGCAAAACAAATAGTATTCTTCCACTATGATCCCGGTTATAACGATGAAAAATTAGACCTTTTAGCAGAAGAATATGCAGATGAAAATGCTATTATGGCAA